>CAYSSQ010000043.1:0-8081 GCA_964433825.1 uncultured Prochlorococcus sp.
ATATCTGCTCCTAAGACTTTAGTCCAAAATCACAAAAAATGTGTAAAAAAATATCGAAATATTTTATAAATTAGCAATTTATACAGATAGAGGAACTTAATGATTTAATATTTTATTTATAATCTAGGAATTAAATTGGTTCTACTAGAGTGGCTATTAAATGGTGAGAGATCAAAAGAGGTTGTACCCTTATCCTCAGCACGCAGTAGGAGACTGGAATTAGAATCGATTGGTGCAATAATTTACTGGTCTGAAAGGCTTTAAAAAATTTGTTAAATAAATTTTTTTAGCCAATATTTTTTAATATTTTAGATTAATTATCCTTATGTTTTTCATAAATTTTACAAATACAATAAATATTTTAAATTGCTCACTTACAAATTAAATTAAAAATTCTTCAATCCAATCCTTTGAGCACTTTATAATTTCTTTTTTTGTAAAACTCATAGCGATTCTTTTCTCTCTATATGCTGCCTCACCAATAAATACTGGGTAACTTAATTCGTCTTCGTCATAAATAATTGTTTTCCCATAAATATCCAAGAATAATGGGTCCCCTTTTTTGATAATTTCCCAGTCTTTATTAATCCTATCTGGATGAATAAGAGCATTTATAATTTCATTTGCATCTCTGGGATAGTCGATACTTTTTTGATGAACAAAAACATTTACTTCTTCAGGTAAATTTATTTCTAAATTTTTAAGATCACTAATAATATTTTTAAGAAAATGCAAAATCATTAAAAATCTCTCAACTATTCTGGAGTCATAATGATTTTGGGCTACAGGGCCAATTTCTATAACCAATCCTGATGGCCATGCCTCCACTAAAAAACCTGTTTGCTTTTGATCTTTCTCATGAAGATATATAGGCAAACCGAACTTGTTTTGTAATACTGCTGCTAAATAAAAATCTTTTTTTCTCCTTCCATACATAACAATGCTTGTGCCCATTGATGAAGTAGTGGTATGAAGATCAATAGCCACATGACATGGTCTAGAACCATTTATTCCAAACTGATTTAATAAATATTCAGCTCTCCTAACTTCATAAAATTCACTACTATTAGATGTCTTCTTAACATTAAAAGATCTATTCAAATCGACATCAATATATCTCAAACCTTTATCACAAGCATTAGGGTTACCTACAGTAAATTCAAGATTGCTATTATTAATATCAAAACTGCTCAATTTTTTAAACTTTTTGACTGCCCAGATAGGATTTATTTCATTTCCATGAGTGCCTGAAATTATGAGAAGTCTTTTTTCAGTCATTTTTAAATTTTAAATCAATCTCTTCAATGACAATAAACAAACACATTGTTTTTAGCGTTAAAAGCTTTTGGCTTTGGTTTTGGCGAAGGTTAATGGATGGATTTGCCCCCTCTGATAAAGATGGTAACTATAAAAGACCAAAAGGTTTCAATTCTTATAGAAATTTCAAAATTAAATCAAAAGGAAATCAAAACTTATATTTATTATTAGGAGAAACTTGTCCCTGGTGCCATCGAGCTCTTTTAATTACTGAATTGAAGAAATTATCTGAAATCCAAATAATTTATCTTCAACCTAATCTCAATAATGGAGAATGGACTTTCAAAAATAATTTCATTGGGAATAAAACACTAACTGATCTTTATAAAAAATCAACTAAAGGCAAGTTTTTGAGAGCTACAGTGCCTCTATTATTAAAAATAAATAAAAGAAAAATAGAGGTAATTTCAAACGAAAGTAGTAATATTATTGAATTGTTAAATATGATTACTAATAAAAAAAGCGAAAAAACTATAAAAATTGAAGAATGTGAAAAAGATTTTTTAAATATAATTCACAATGACATTAATAATGGCGTTTATAAATGTGGTTTTGCTAGAAATCAAGATAGTTATGTAAAAGCAAGCAATACACTTTTCAAAAAATTGTATGAAATAGATGAGCTGATTAAAAAGTCTGGTGGCCCATGGATATTTGGAAATAAATTAACATATGCAGATATATATTTATTCCCAACAATAATTCGTTGGGAATTAATTTACAGCAAGTTATTTAAATGCACCGAAAAAGAAATTTCTGAATATAAAAATATTTTAAAGTGGAGAATAAACTTTTTCGAGTTAGAAGGCGTATCAGAAACATGTTTTGAAAATAAATGGTTGAGTGAATACTATCAAGGACTTTTTCCATTAAATCCTAATCAATTGGTTCCACTACAGCCAAGCCTTAAAGAAATTTTAAAAAGGGAAATAGATTAATAATCCAAATTTATTTTATTAATTTATCAAATAATCATTATTTCAACTCAAAAGGGATGCATTTTATAAATTAATTCACTATTGTATGGATAATTATTTTAAAAGGAAGTCGGCCAATGAAATCAATTGACGAACACATCCAAAAAGATCAATCAGAAATCGAATCTGCTAAAGCGGAGGGTAATTTAGCAAAAGTTCGCCATCTTACCGAAGAATTAAAGGAGCTAGAAGAATATAAAGATCATCATCCAGACGATAAGCATGATCCAAACGCTCTTGAACTGTTCTGCGATGCAAATCCAGATGAACCTGAGTGCTTAGTCTACGATGACTAAATAATTTGTTTTAAATTAAACAACATTAAATGGGCTAACTGCCCATTTTTTTTTAATAATCCATATTGTAATCTGCAGGACTACCCGTTAAAGAACATACAACTGATTCTTCATTTTTCATTTCTTTAACCTGAAAAATTGGTCTTCCCATTTTTTTAAGAACTTCTATTTCTTGAATAGTCTGACATCTGGCAATTACTTTTCCTTGCTCATCAAAACAACTATAAAAATTCATAACTATTTTTTTGGTATTAATTAATTTATGACTGAATTTAAACCTGAAATCAAGTAATTTTTTTACAAAATTTTTTATTCCTATGTTTAAATTTTTTGCCAAACCTCAGACAAGAGTTGTGAGAGTCCTTTTCGTAAAGATGAAGAAATTACAAAAACTTTCTTATTAGATAAATTTTCTAACTTTTTTGTGATTATTTTCAAATATTCCTTTTTCACAAGTTCAATTTTAGTTAAAGCTATAATTCTTTCCTTTTTGATAAGTCCATTTCCATATTTATCTAGTTCTTCTTCTATAACTTGATAATCAGTTAGGGGATTTTCAGAAGCTACATCAATTAAATGTATTAATATTTTTGTTCTTTCAATATGTCTTAAGAAATCATGACCCAAGCCAATCCCTTCTGCAGCTCCAGAAATTAATCCAGGAATATCAGCGAAAAGGCATCCATTCCCATCTAACTTTCTCACTACGCCTAAATTAGGTACTAAAGTAGTGAATGGATAATTAGCTATTTTTGGACTTGCTGAAGACAAAATAGAAATCAATGTACTCTTACCAGCATTAGGAAGGCCAATAATACCAACCTCAGCAATTAACTTTAATTCCAGTTTTATTTCCCAAATTTCACCTCCTCTTCCATCTATACAAAATTCAGGAGCTCTATTTTGATTACTCAAAAAATGTGCATTTCCTAATCCGCCTCTTCCGCCCCTAGCAATAATAATTTTTTCTTTATTTTTTACTAAATCTCCTAGTATAATTCCTGTATTTAAATCACTAATTTCTGTACCACAAGGCACTTTAACTATTTTATCTTCACCAGATGCACCACTCCTCTTATTTGGCCCTCCTCTTGCGCCATCTTTTGCAACAATCTCTCTATTGAATTTAAAATCAAGGAGTGTTTGAAGGTTATTATCAGCCTGAAAAATAATAGATCCACCTTTCCCCCCATTTCCCCCTGAGGGTCCACCAGCAGGTACAAATTTCTCTCTGCGGAAAGATACTATTCCATCTCCTCCCTTACCTGCTTTTACAATTACTTTTGCTTGATCTATAAAGTGCACTTGATTAGAAATATAAACTATAAATATTTTTTCAATTTATCTTATTTAATCCACACTATACTGCATCCAGCCCCACCCTCAGATGAGGGAGCATCTTCTATCTTTTCAATATAATTTAAACTAAAAAGCCATGACCTTAAACCTTTTTTAAGTTTTCCTGTCCCAATCCCATGAATAACCCACAAAGGACCATGGTATCTTCTGATTTTTTCTTCTATTATAATTTCTGCCTCATGTACTCTCAAACCTCTAACATCTATTGTATTTTTTGAAGTTCTCACTGTTGCATGGGTATAATTATCCTTTGAAGAATTTACAAAAATTTTTGATTTAGGGATGTTAATTTGTTCCCCATTAATACCCTCAATATCAGATACAGGTAAAATACTATTAAAAGAACCACAATTAACTGTGTAAGAATTATTTTTTAAGTCCAAATCTATAACTTTTCCATGGCTATTCAGACTTTTTATTCTTATCATTTCACCTAATTGAGGCTGCCATGATGAATCCTCTTCGGGAATTTGTTCTTCTATTAAGAATTCATTTTCGATCTCTTTCAATCTTATTCCAATAGTTCTTGAGTCTTCTCCAGTTGCATTTTTATTCTTTAATTTATCTATAAGTTTAATAACTTCTGCTTTCGCTTTTTTTATAGATTTAGTTAGTTTCTCTTTTTCTCTAGCCTGAAATTCTAGTGCATTAGATTTTTGAAATTCATAATTTCTATTTAATTCATCATATAAAATTTCTGTTCTAGCAATTAATGCAGCAGCTTGTTCAGCTGCATTTTGCTGTTTTTCTCTTTGTTCCTCCAACCCTTTAATAACATTATTTATACTCTCAGTTTCTTTGGGTTTTAAATATTCCTTAGCGATATTTATTACTTCTTGTCTTAGTCCTATTCTTTTTGCGATTGAAAGCGCGTTACTTCTACCTGGGATACCCCAATTAAGTGCAAATGTTGGTTTTAATGATTCTTCATCGAAACTCACAGAAACATTTTCAAATCTCGAATCATTATATTTTAATGCTTTTAAATCACCATAATGCGTAGTTACAATTGTAAGATCTGACTTATTTGCAAACTCTTTAAGAAGAGAAAGGGCTAATGCAGATCCCTCTTCGGGATCTGTTCCTGAACCAATTTCATCTAACAAAATAAGTGATAAACCTTTTTTACTTTCTAATGAATCTAAGATTTTTTTAATTCGTGTAATGTGCCCACTAAAAGTAGATAAATTACCTTCTAATGATTGATCATCGCCAATATCAGCATAAACAAATGAGAATAAAGGGATAGTAGGAACATTCCTGGAAGGTAAAAATAAACCAATCTTAGACATTAAGATAGCAATACCTAAACCTTTAAGAGCTGCAGTTTTTCCACCAGTATTAGGACCCGTAATTGAAACAACTTTTGTATTCTTATTTATGAAAAAATCAATTGGTATTGGTTTAATACCATTATTCTGTTTAAATTCCCATATTAATAAAGGATGTGTAAATCCCGAAATATTAATAATGCAATTATTGTCAAAGTTAGGTGGATTACCTTTAATCCAATCAGAGTATCTTGAACGAGTTAAAGCGTTTTCAATTTGCAATAAGATTTCAGAGTTACTGAATAAACTTGCCTCATTATTTCGAATAATATTTGACCATTCTCTTAATAATTTATATTCCTCACGAGAAATTTTTGCATTTACTGATGCAATTTGGTTGCCTCTTGAAATTATTACTTCTGGTTCAATAAATATGGTATTCCCAGAAGATGAAGAATCGTGAATTATTCCTTTAACCTTATTCAAATAATTAATCTTGACAGGTAAAACAGGTCTGCCATATCGATCACCTATAGTTGTGTCTTGGAGATAAGAGATATTCCTTTGAATAAATGTTTCTAAAATTTTGCGTCTTTCAGCCTTGATAGACTTCAAACTCTTTCTAAGTTCATATAACTTTTCGCTGGCATGATCTGATATTCTTCCACTATTTTCAATACCAGTTTTTAAAATTTTCTCAACTTGAGTATGATCGACAATATTATTAATTGTTGAAGAAAGTATTGGTCTTGAATCAGTATTAAATATAATTTTTTTTAATCGAATTGATGCAGAAATAGTATCTGCTATCTGAAGCAAATCTATAGAGTTTATAATTCCACCTTTAGAACATATTTTTATATTTTTTTTTATATCAAATACTCCTTGAAAGTCTAATTTCTGATCATTTTCTTTCTCTAAATTATTTATTTCTATGGTTTCTTTTAATAATTTTTTGATTTCATATTGGTTTTTAGAGATTTTAATCTCAAGCATTGCTTCTCTTCCCATAGAGGTTGAAGCAAAAGAAGATAATTGTTTTTTTAAAATATGAAACTCTAAAAGTTCTTCAGCCTCATCTGATAAGTTACTAGACAAAGAATCAATTTCAAAGTTATTTATAATTGACATTATTAATGCTAATTAAATATTAGATTGAATTCCACCCTGAGGGACGTAAAGCATTTCTAGCCAATTATCCTCTGTATCCTGCATATAAAAAGAAGCTGTTCCATCTCTATGATCATGGATTGCACCAACTTTAATACCAGCTTTTTGAAGATCATTATGAATTCTTTGTATTTCTTTTTTATCTTCAAAATGGAAAGCTATATGAGGTCCTGCCGCCTTATAGGTAGGGCCTAGTAAAGCGAGTCCATCTTTAAAACTACCTGCCTCTAGATAACACCAATCTCTATCATCCCAGATTAATTTCATTCCTAAATTCATATAAAAAGATTTCGATCTTTCAAGATCTTTTACTCTTAATGCAGTGTGCCCTATCCTATTGACACCCTTTGAGGAGACTAATTTCAAAACTTGTATTGATATTTATACAAGAATAAACAATAAATCTTATTTTAATGAGTTTTTAAATTTCTTTAAGCCAATTAGCAGCATCACAGGCATGATATGTAAGCAGTAGCTTAGCACCAGCCCTCTTAAAACTAAGCAATGTCTCAAGGACAACATCCCTTTCGTTGATCCACCCTTTTTGGGATGCTGCTTTTACCATTGAATATTCTCCACTAACATTATATGCAGCTATTGGTTTATTAGAAAAGTTATACAGCCTATGGATTATATCTAAGTAAGCTAAGCCAGGTTTAACCATTAATATATCTGCACCTTCATATTGATCAAGAGCAGACTCTATAAAAGCCTCTCTAGCATTTGCAGGGTCCATTTGATAAGTTGATTTATTATTAGGAATAAGTTTTTTATTAGTTTCTCTTGGTGCCGAATCCAAAGCAGTTCTAAAGGGCCCATAATAGGCTGAAGAGTATTTGGCTGTGTAACTAATAATTCCCACATCAGTAAAATCCTCCTGATCAAGAGCCCTTCTTATAGATCCAACTCTTCCATCCATCATGTCACTAGGACCTATAAAATCAGCTCCAGCGCTTGCTTGTGCCAACGCTTGTTTCTTTAAGATTTCAATTGTTTCATCATTTAGTATGATTCCATTCTCATCAACTAATCCATCATGTCCATCGCACGAGTATGGATCTAAAGCAACATCAGTCATAATTGCCATTTGAGGTATCTCCTGTTTTAGCTTCCTTATTACTTTCGGAATTAAACCAGCCTCATTAAAACACTCAGCACCATCTTCAGTTTTTAAAGAATCATCAATCTTTGGGAATAAAACAATACATCTTATTCCAAGTTCCCAAGCTCTTCTAACCTCATCAATTAAACCATCAATACCCCACCTGAATATTCCTGGCATTGCAGAAATTTCTTCTTTAACTTCTTTCTCATGAACAAATAATGGATAAATAAAATCCTCAGGATGAAGTTTATTCTCACTAACCATTTGCCTAATTGCATCTGTTCGTCGCAGCCTTCTTGGTCTTATGAAAGAATTCATTTTAGTAATATGAGTTTTGAAAAATTAAATTTATTAAATTAAATTCAGTAATACTGAAATAACTTATTTAACCTTACAACTTACATAATCAAGATTCAAATAAAAAATTTATTGAGGAAAATTAATCTTTAAAAAGATAAAAAATTTATTGAAATATCTTGCAAAAATAAATTTTTTAACAATTTTTACTCATAACGAGATATTATTTTTAACTAAGGATTTAAGGAGTACCTAATTGAAATTAATTCACGGATTCCATTTGAAAAAT
>CAYSSQ010000044.1:0-7985 GCA_964433825.1 uncultured Prochlorococcus sp.
AAGCACTTGATGAAACAAGAGAAATTGATATGGAATTAGTTCAAGCTCAAGAAACTAGAAGAATATTGGATAGACTTTTTGGATATGAATTATCACCATTATTATGGAAGAAAGTCGCTCCAAGGTTGTCAGCAGGAAGAGTTCAATCTGTTTCTGTAAGGTTACTAGTGAAGAAAGAAAGAGAAAGGAGAGCCTTTAAAAAAGCTTCATATTGGGATTTAAAAGCAATACTCTCAAAAGACAATATTAACTTTGATGCTAGATTGTTTAGCCTTGATGGAAAAAAAATTGCTAATGGTTCTGATTTTGATGAAAAAACAGGATTTTTAAAAAAAGGTAATAAATCACTGATTCTCGATCAAAAAAAAGCTCATGAACTTTTGGAATTGATAGAAGGAATAGATTGGAAAGTTTCAAAGATAGAAGAAAAACCAACAATAAGGAGACCTGTCCCTCCTTTTACAACAAGTACTTTACAGCAGGAGGCTAATAGAAAATTACGTCTTTCTGCGAGAGATACTATGAGATGTGCTCAAAGTTTATATGAGAGAGGATTCATAACATATATGAGAACTGATTCTGTACATTTATCTCAGCAAGCTATTAGTGCATCAAGGGATTGCGTACTAACAAAATATGGTAAAAAATATTTGTCTGAAACCCCAAGACAATTCAGCTCTAAGGCTATTAATGCGCAAGAAGCACATGAGGCAATAAGGCCAGCAGGCGAAAAATTTAAAATACCATCAGATACAGAACTCTCTGGGAGAGATTTATCTTTGTATGAGCTTATTTGGAAAAGAACTGTAGCGTCTCAAATGGCCGAGGCTAAACTAACCATGATAAATGCGGAAATTAATGTTGGAAAAGCTGTTTTCAAATCAAGTGGAAAAATAATTAATTTTCCGGGCTTTTTTAGGGCATATGTAGAGGGTTCAGATGATCCAAATATCGCTCTAGAGCAGCAGGAGGTAATACTACCGAGTCTAGATAAAGGTTCTAAAGTTAAAATCATTAATGCAGAACCCACCTCACACGAAACAAAACCACCTGCAAGATATTCAGAAGCCGCATTAGTTAAAATGTTAGAAAAAGAGGGTATTGGAAGGCCTTCAACTTATGCAAGTATCATAGGTACTATCGTTGATAGAGGATATGCTCAGATTTCTTCAAATTCACTGGCACCAACTTTTACCGCTTTTGCAGTAACTGCTTTGCTTGAAGAACATTTTCCTGATTTAGTGGATACAACTTTCACTGCAAAAATGGAAACTTCTTTAGATGAAATATCATCTGGAAACTTGGAATGGTTACCTTACTTAGAAACCTTTTATAAGGGTAAAAATGGACTCGAAATTAAAGTTCAAAAAACAGAAGGCGATATTGATGGAAAAGCTTATAGACAGGTAGATTTTGATGATCTCCCTTGTGTTGTAAGGATTGGTTCTAATGGACCTTGGCTGGAAGGTACAAAATTAGATGATGCTGGAAACGAAATTCAAGCCAAAGGTAATTTACCAATGGATATAACTCCGGGCGATTTAGATATTAAGAAGGTTGATCAAATTCTAAGTGGTCCATCTGATTTGGGGGCAGATCCTAAAACAGGTGAAAAAGTTTTTTTAAGATTTGGTCCATATGGACCATATGTTCAACTTGGTATTGATCTAGATAATGATACAAAACCAAGAAGAGCATCTCTTCCAAAAGAATTAAAAACTGATGATTTAACACTAGATCAAGCCCTTGAATTATTGAGTTTGCCAAGACTTTTAGGCGAACATCCAGAAGGAGGAATCGTAGAAGCTGATAGGGGTAGATTTGGCCCTTATGTAAGATGGATAAAAAATAAGAATGAATCTGAAAATAGGTCCTTAAAAAAAGATGATGATGTCTTCAAAGTTAATTTAGATAGAGCTGTTGAAATTCTTGCGATGCCCAAATTAGGAAGAGGAGGAAGAGTCGTTTTGAGAGATCTTGGAAAACCTAAAAACTCTAATGACTCTATTCAGATTTTTAATGGGCCATATGGGATTTATGCAAAATTTGGAAAAGTAAATGTATCTTTACCAAAGGATATTGATATTGAAAAACTTGAGATTAATGAGGTTTTGAAATTATTAGATGAGAAATTAGGGGACAAAAAAGCTTTTTCAAATAAAAAAATAAAGGCTACAAGAAAAAAAACATCCAAAGTAAAAAAATCTAAAAAAAATAATTAAATAGTATGTATGAGAAATTAAAAAAAATTTTTATATTAATTTTTATATTTCTTTTACAGTCTTGTTCTGGTGGAAAAATTGGCAATTTTTTAGAGTCAAGTTTTAAAAATATTGATAACAGCGAAAGTGATAATAAAGAAAACTATATTTTAAAAAATGAAGAAAATCGATCAGAAAAACAAACATTAATTAAAAAAATAAAAAAAGTAAATAATCAAAAAAGTAAATTAGTCGAAAGTATTGAATATCAAAAAAAAGAAGATTTAAAAAATGATGAAAAATTAATTAATCAAAATCTTAATAAAGAAGAAAATAGTCAGCAAAAAATTAAAAAGAGTCTTAAGCCTTCTAATAAAAAAAAGATTTTAAGACCTGAATCTTACCGCATCACAGTAATTTTAAATGAAGTAGATCCATCATCTCCTTTGAAACAATTTTCAAATGTTTTGATAAATTCTGACTTGAATTTTGAAATAGAAAATATACAACGCTATCCTCTTAATCAAAATTTAAATAAAAATCGCGAATAATAAATATTATTGATGAAAATAACTGAAAAATCACAAGCACTAAACATAATTGAGCCCTCCTATATGGCTTCACTTTCGGCTTTGTTTTGGATCGCTCTTTATTATTTACCTGTAGGAGGAGCCTTGTTAAGGCTTATACTCCCATTGCCTTTGATTTTATTACATTTAAGGAGAGGGTCTAAGGTTGCCGCAGATGGGATCATTATTCAAATTCTACTTCTTTTAATTCTTATGGGGCCTATTAGAGGCCCATTATTTCTATTTCCTTATGGTATCTTAGCTTTTTGGCTTGGTTGGTGTTGGTTAAGATCTAAAAGTTGGTGGTTTAGTTGGATTTTGGGAGTAATTATTGGAGCGATTGGTTTTGCAATAAGAGTTTTTGCATTATCAACTTTGGTAGGAGAAAATCTTTGGATAATAATTACTAGAGCAAGTTTTAGCTTGATTGATAAATTTAGTGAAGTTCTGAATATTTCTTCATCCCCCTCTATGTTAAGTATTCAATTTGTAGCTATTTTGCTAATCATATTTCAGGAAATAGTTTATGTATTTACTATTCATATAATTGCCTATTCAATTTTCCCAAAATTTAAAACCAGAGTTCCTGATCCACCTTTAATCCTTGATGAATTCGTTAAATTTAAACTTTAGAACTTTTTAAATAATGAAAATTAGTAATTTTAATATTAATTATTTTGGTAGTAAGGTAGACAAAAATATAGTTTTGCAAAAAATAAAAATGATAAAAAAGGAAATTGATAAATTAAAGTTTTACCTAATTATTGCAGGCACAAATACTTCGCAAATAGATGGAATATCTGCAGCAGGAATTGATTCTGAATCAAGAAAAACAACTGCACTTGCAGATGCTGAATTTTTACTATTTGGTCCAAATAAAGATTGTGTTTATAAACTCCCTTTACTTCCTGCAGGGGTAACTCCTGCTTTGATTAGTAATGTATGTGCAAATTTGATCGGTGTTAATTCAGTAGTTATTCCTCTTGGGGTCAAGGAAAAACCATATTTCAGACATCTTAATATTGAAAAAAATTTCTTCAGGCCAGCTAAATGTATGTTATCTGGTAAATCTATGACAAAAAAAAGAGTTTTCAGTCTATATGAAAGTGGTTTCTCAATTGGCAAATCAAATAATCAACCAATATTTTTATCAGAATCAGTACCTGGTGGAACAACAACAGCTCAAGCCATAATGCAAGCTTTTGGTTTAGAAGTCTCAGAATTAGTCGGAAGTAGTTTATTAAATCCTCCAAGGAAATTAAAAAAAGAAATTATCTCCCTCTCTCTTTTAAAAGCAAATCTACAGAATAATTTTGATTCAATTGATGTTATTGCTGCTTTAGGAGATCCATTTCAGGCATTTACTATGGGCTTATTAATTGGTGCAAGAGAAGCAAATCAGACTGTTTTACTTTCTGGTGGGAGTCAAATGATTGCTGTTGTATTGTTAGCACTAGAGTATATCAAACATAAAAACAAACAAGATTTTGTTGATAATATTTTCGTGATAACAACTGATTGGCTAGTTAGAGATAGTTCATTAAATAATTTACTTCTTTTAATAGCTAAGAGACATAATGTCGATTTATTTGGATTCTCAAGTGGGTTGAATTTTAAATCTTCCAATTATAAAGAGTTGAAGGACTATGAATTTGGATATGTAAAAGAGGGAGTAGGAGCAGGAGGAATGTCTCTTTTGGCATATTTAAAAGGTTTTAGTTATGAGAAAATAGTATCAAAATGTGAGCTAAATTTAAGAAAAATGAGAGAATTAAAAAAGATATAATATTAATCAAAATAAATGATTAAGTACACATATTTATCAAGAAGGAATTTTTTTAATTACTTAAGTTTATCATTTGTTTTTCTTGTCGCTTCTTGTGCTAAAGGCTCAAAAAAAATAGTAATTGGATTTCAGAAAACTTTTTTCCCAGAATCATTTAAAAAAATCTTACCTAAGTTATGGGATAAAGAAAATATTGATTTTATTGAAATTTATAATCCTAAAAATATTTATAAATATAATAAATTAGATTATCTTTTAGTAAATGATGGATGGTTAAATAAACTCAAATTTGATGATTTTAAAGATTTTGATGAGGATTTATTTTCTAAATTAAATGAAAAATCAATGAATTTTTTAAATACTTTTGAAAAAAATATTAGAAATAAGCTACTTCCTCTTGGTGTTATCCCCTATGGCGTCATCATTAAAAACAATTCAGATATTAAAAATATTGCCAGCGAATCTTGGGATTTCCTGCTTCATGAAGATTTAAAAGGTAAAATTATACTTCCAAATAGCCCACGAATATTACTTTCTCTTGCAGAAACAATTGATGACCAAAAAGCATTTAATAAACTTATTGATCAGCAGAATATATATGATGATGAAAATGCAATGGATTGGCTTCTTAACTCAAAAGCTGTTGTTGCAGTAATGCCCTTTTTTCTGTGTCAAAAAATATTAAATTTTGATTCAAGACTTTCTTTGGTTTTCCCTAGAAAAGGTGTTCCATTAATGTGGCAATTCATTATGTGTAAATCATATTCAAATCAGAGTTCCTTATTAGAATGGATAGATTCATTAGATAATTACAATGTTCAAAAGAAACTATTCAAAGAAGGTTGGTATCCTACTTTTAAATATGAATATATGAAGGATTTATATAATTCAAAAGATAATATTAAAAATAGCGGCCCTTCATATGAATGCTTGCAAAATAGTTGGTCTTTATCTCTCCTAAGTGAAAAAGAGAAAAATAAAATAGAAGTTCTTTGGGAAACATTATTATCCCCATAATCTCCGTTTTGGTTTATCTGCAAGCAAATTATGAGTTTCCAAAAGTAAATTAGGAATATTTAAATTATGAGGACATTTGGAGATACAAACATTGCATCCATTACAATCATTACCGTTTTTTAGTTCCCACCAGTGGCCAGCTCTTCCAATTAAATTATATCTTTCTTTGGCAAATTCAACTTGACCATTACCAAGAGATATATTTCTAAGTCTAAGTATCTCAGGGATTGGTACTTCGCTTGGACAAGGAATACATGCTCTGCATTGTTCACATTTTGTTGAGTTTAATCTTTTTTCAGCTTCATTATCAATTTTTGATATGACTTCGAGTTCCAATTCCGAAAGCTTATCGATAGAGTTCGCCAATTTAATAGGGATTTCAAAATCTTCAGCTTTGTTGGCTCCTAATGAAAGAGTTGTAATCCCGTTTGCGAGGAGAAATCTATAAGCGAGCTCTAAAGGATGAAAAGGTTCTGCAGCTTTCTTTAAAATATTGCTTGGAGCATATAGTTTTCCGCCTTTATCTGCTGGACTTATAGCTAAAACTCCCATATTTTTTTCTAAAGCTAATTTAGCAAGAGGGATTTTTGATTTATCAAATAAATGTAAGTGCAAATTGCAAAAATTAAAAATGCCACTATTGATAGCTTTATTTATAAGTTGATAACTACCATGAGAGCTGAAACCAATTTGATCTATCAAACCCTTATCTTTTATCCAGTGAATAAATTTACTGCCTTCTCCTGAGAGAGCCCACTCTAAATGTTCATTTAAATTAATTCCATGAATTGCTAAATTGTTGATTCTCTGTAATTTTAATTCTTTGAGAGAGGAATAAAAATTTCTTTTTAATTCATCAATATTTCCTATAGGCAAAACTTTTGAGGTTAAAATCCATTTTTTCTTTTTAATATTATCTTCTTTTTCTAATTTTCTTAATGCTTCACCAATAAAAGTTTCGGCATTTCCATATGCGGCTGCTGTTTCTATATGGTTAATGCCTGCAAAATGAGCATATTTTATTATCTCGTACATTTTATTTGCGCTCTCAGTTGCACGCATAGTTCCCAAAGTAAAAGTACTAACTTTTGAACCAATTCCAAATGATCTTTTTTTTGAATTAATAATCACTATTTGAAGCCCTTGAGCCAAAAAGAACCCTTAATATATTTATAGTAGTTTATTATTTAAATTACATATAAAAAGAAATTTTTATTTTTAATAAGGTTACTAAATTATGTTTACAGGAATAATTCAATCTATGGGAAATTTGAAAATTGAAGAAAATGCATCTTTTATAGAAATTTTGGATGATAATTTTGAAATGGGTATCGGTGATAGTATTGCAGTTGATGGAATATGCTTGACGGTCAAAGAAATTTTTCAAAAAAATATTTTTAGTGTGGATGTAAGTGAAGAAACTCTTCAGAAAACTACTTTAGGCAAAAATTATTCGTCTAAGAAAATAGTTAATTTGGAACCTGCTTTACGTCTTTCCGATAGATTGGGTGGGCACATTGTTAGTGGGCATGTAGATGGGTTGGGAGAGGTTGTTAATATTGAGAAATTGGATAAGTCATGGTTATTATCAATAAAATGGCAAAATAAAAATTACTCAAAATATATTGTTAACAAGGGCAGCATATGCGTAAATGGAATAAGCTTAACAATAGCTTCACATAAAAATGATGGAGAAATATTTTCAATAGCTGTGATTCCGCACAGTTGGCAAAATACTAATCTACAGTTTTTGTCTGTGGGACAAATAGTTAACCTTGAAGCTGATGCACTTATAAAATACGTAGAAAAACTTCTATACTCAAAAGAAAATAATACTCATAATTCTAGATCTAAAGAAATTACATTTGCTTGGCTTAAGGAAAATGGATGGAATAATTAAGTCTTAACTAAGAGGTATGAGGTTAATACTTTTTGAATCTTTTTTAATATCAATTTTGAACTCTTGTCCGGGAATAAGTCCAAGTTTTTTTGTATATGTATGACCGATTAGGAGATTACCATTACCATGAACTTTAGTTTTGAATTCAGCTTGCCTGCCCCGAGAGGATCTATTCCCAGGTCTCCCGGGACCACTATTTCTTAATTTATAACCCTTTGCTTCTACCAATGCTCTATAAAAACTTTTTTTTAAGACTCTCCCACTTGGACCAACATAACCACATCCTTTTGCTATTTCATCTTCAGACTTTTTACTTAGTAATTTAGATTTTTCAAGAAGTTCTTTACCAACTAGCATTATGAAGAATTTTATTATTAATATTCTTACCAATAATTAGATTTGTGGCAATAAAATTTAAATAAAAACAATATTTAAATACATATTTATAAAAGATAAAGAATAATAAATAAAACCACCCAAATTCCATCTACAAAATGCCAATATAGTTCAAC
>CAYSSQ010000045.1:0-7892 GCA_964433825.1 uncultured Prochlorococcus sp.
CATAAAAGGCAAGTTTTTCAGGGATTGAAGCATAAGCTTCTTCTTTAGTAGCTCCGTTATCAATAGCTGTCTGAACTCTTCTATTGATTTCTGTTTTGAAGTAACTTGAATCCCATTGATATCTAGTTGGCCCAAAAAGCTCAATTGGGGTAGTTGCTGAGCCATACCACATAGTTCCAGCGACCACAAATGAGACAAATAGAACAGCCGCAAGGGCACTTGCTAAAACTCCTTCAAGACTTCCAAGCTTTAAAGCTTTGTAAAGTCTTTCTCCTGGTCTATTAGTAATGTGAAAAATTCCTCCAATAATACCCATTAGTCCTGCTGCAATATGGTTTGCAACAATTCCTCCAGGATTGAAGGGATTAAATCCTTCTGCTCCCCATGAGGGTGCTACAGGTTCTACATGCCCAGTAAGTCCATAAGGGTCAGAAACCCAAATTCCAACATTTGCACAATGAAATGCACCAAAGCCAAAACAAGTAAGACCTGCAAGAAGTAAATGAATTCCAAATATTCTTGGTAGATCAAGAGCAGGTTCTCCTGTTCTTGAATCTTCCCAAAGGTCTAAATCCCAGTATGTCCAATGCCAAATTGAAGCAAGCATTAAAAGACCGCTAAACACAATATGGGCAGCAGCAACTCCTTCAAAGCTCCAAAAACCTGGATCTACTCCAGTTGCTCCTGTAATATCCCATCCGTTCCAACTACTGGTAATTCCTAGTCTTGCCATAAATGGCATGACATACATACCCTGTCTCCACATTGGATTAAATACAGGGTCTGAAGGGTCGAAAATGGCTAATTCGTATAAGGCCATTGAGCCGGCCCAGCCGGCTAATAATGCAGTATGCATGAGATGCACAGCTAGTAAACGACCAGGGTCGTTAATAACTACTGTGTGAACTCGATACCAGGGCAATCCCATTGGTCAATTCTTAATAAAGATGCTGTTTAAACAGCTAAACATCATGATAGTAAGGGTTTTTTTACTAGTTCAGTGAATTTTGTAATTTATTAAATTATTTTGTTAAATTCTTGTTAACCCTTCTCTTTACTGGGTTTATGGTCAATATACAAGCAAAAATTGTAAATATTTTGGTCACAATTCTCAAAGTTAGGAGATCAAATATTAAAAAATTACAAAAAATAAGACAAATTTATACTTTTATGTAAGTCCAAAAAATATTTAATTTTGAAACTTTTACTCTTTAAATTATTAATAAAGTTTTATCACTAAAACCAAGGTAAAGTTATTATGTATTTTTTTTTATATTATTTGGATCTTGATACTTCTCTCAATAAATTTTTGGGAATTTAAATACTTGTATTTAGAAAAATTGTTTAATACTGTTAATGAGTTAGTAGACTTTGTTGATTTTTCCACTTTAGTTATATTTTACTGTTTATAGTTAATGAACTATTTAGTAAATTTAATGGAAACAACAAACTTTGGATTCGTAGCTAGCTTACTTTTCGTAGGTGTCCCAACCATCTTCCTAATTGGATTATTTATTTCAACAAGTGATGGTGAAAAGTCGAGTTTCTACTCAGATTCAAGCAAGGGAAGACTTGGACCAAAACCTAAAAACTAGTAACTTTAAAAATGTTTAAAGTTTCTGGAAAGGAACTACTTTTATGGTTGAAGAATTCTGATAGTAAGAGAGGCAACAAAAATGACCTTTATTTTCTTTTAGATTTAAAGGGAGGTATATCTAAACAAGATCTCAATTTATTGAGAATAGATTCTAGAAAAGATATTTATTTAAATGAAAGTCTTAATAAACTTGATTTTTATTGGAATGAATATATAAATAAGCAAATACCGATACAATATTTGTGTGGAAAAACTTATTGGAGAAATTTTAAGCTTAAAGTTTCAAAAGATGTCTTAATCCCGCGCAAAGAAACTGAACAAATTGTTGATATTGCTATTGATATTTGTGGATCTAAAAAAAAGGTTTTATTCGCAGATTTAGGGACTGGTTCTGGTGCTATCGCGATAGCGTTAGCAGCATCTAATCTAAATTTGACTGGATTGGCTACGGATATAAACATAACAGCATTGAATATTGCTAGAGATAACTTCCAAGCTTCATGCAATAATGAAAATTTAAAATTTTTTTGTGGTGATTGGTGGAAACCTCTCGAGAATTATGCAGGGAAGATCGAACTCGCTGTTTCTAATCCCCCTTATATTCCCCTAAAGGTTTATAAGCAGTTATCGACTACAGTAAAAAAATACGAACCTGAAATTGCCCTAAATGGTGGAGAAAATGGTCTAAAGCACATATTTAATATTATAAAATTTGCTCCAAATTATTTAAAAAAAGGAGGCTGGCTCATTTTAGAAAATCATTTTGATCAATCAAATCAAATTTTGAATTTATTTAGACAAAATGGATTTGATTCAATTCAAATTATTAATGATTATTCAGGTATTGGAAGATTTACACTTGCTAGATATAAATAATATAAGGACATTGCCAGAATGATAAAATCTGTAAATAAAAAGCGAGCTATTCAGATCTTAAGAAGTGGCTTTCCCGTGGGGTTCCCAACCGATACTCTCCCAGCTATTGGCTGTTTACCAGAATTTGCAGAAATAGTATATGTTTTCAAAAAACGAGATAAAAATAAAGCCTTAATCTTGATGGGATCTGATATATCTCAAGTCATAAGTTATGTAGATCGTTCAGCAAAAGATGACTTTTTATGTTTGACTGAACAATTCTGGCCTGGTCCCCTAACTATAGTTGTTCCAATATCAGAGGAGAAGAAGTCATTCTCAGAAATTAATACTATAGGTTTGAGAATCCCAAAATCGCTCACTGCTCAATCTTTGTTATCAGAAACCGGCCCTTTATATACTTCTAGCGCAAATATTTCAGGTTTATCGACATCATTAACAGCTCATGAAGTTTCAAAAGATTTGCCTAATTTAGATCTACTTGGACCCATACCTTGGGAAGAATGTAGCGGTAAAGCAAGTACTGTCATTTCTTGGGTAAAAGGGGGTAAATGGGAATTAATAAGACAAGGTGAGATCAGCATATCAAATATTAATCAATGCCATTAATAATTTGCCTAGTATTTTTAGTTCAAATTTTTTCGTTATTAATATTTAAACCTTTGACTGAAATAATAAATTATTTTTTCGAGGGAAACTATCCCTATTTGCTAGCTATTTTATTATTTATCTTCGCTTTTTTATTCTCAACAAATTTAAATAATAATGATGCCGGCTAACAGATTTGAACTGATGACCTTCGCTTTACAAAAGCGCTGCTCTACCGCTGAGCTAAGCCGGCCTAAATTACATTTTACATAACGATAGCTAATTTTTAACTTAGTAACTAAAAATAAAAAAACTAATTTTTATTTTTTTTATCTTCTGACTTCTTAAATTTTATTTCACCTGACTTAGTTCTTTTTATTGGAAGATTGGCTACAAGGGCAGTCATCCTATCTTCTGTTTCTAGGCTAACTGCAACTTCTTGAAAATCTATTTCTACATACTTAGCAACTACATCAAGAATTTCTTTCCTCATCTTCTCTAGTAAATCAGTTGATAAAGAATTCATATCAACTCTGTCATGAGCTAAAACCAATTGAAGTCTTTCTCTAGCAGTATTAGCGCTAGCGGGTGCTCTGCCAAGTAATTTGTTAATAATATCTCTAAGGGTCATTTTAAATAATCTTAGTTTGCATGAGTCTGATGAATTTATCCTTAAGGCTTTTACCTTGTTTATTTGGATCAATAACGGGTATGTCTTCACCAGAAAGACGCTGAGAGACATTTAAATAGCATTGTGAAGCAGGTGTTTGTTTCCCTGATAGAGTCAAAGGTTCACCTCGATTAGTACTAATAATAACTTGCTCATCTTCTAGAACTATTCCTAATAAAGGAAGTGAAAGTATACTTGTTACGTCATCGATTGATAGCATTTCTTGGTTGGCCATCATATTTGGTCTGACTCTATTAATAACAAGTTGAATTGGATCGATATCACAGGTATTGAGTATGCCTACGACCCTATCCGCGTCTCTTACAGCTGATAATTCTGGGTTAGTTACTACAATAGCTTCTTGGCAGGCAGCAAGAGCATTTTTGAAACCATCCTCAACTCCTGCAGGACAATCCACTAATACGTATTCAAATTTATCACTCAGTAAATCACTTATTTGTTTCATGTCATCTGGTTTCATCCAGTCCAACATTCTTGGATCTCCGGCAGGAAGTAGAGCTAATTTTGGTTCTTGTTTATGTCTTACTAAAGCTTGGTCAAGCCGACAGTTGTTATCTAAAACGTCTTGGGCAGTATATATAATTCTATTTTCAAGACCTAATAAAAGATCAAGATTCCTTAACCCAAAATCAGCGTCAAGCACAGCTGTTGACGCCCCACTGTTGGCTAAAGCTATACCAAGATTTGCAGTTAAAGTGGTTTTACCTACGCCGCCTTTACCTGAACAGATTAGAATAGTACGAGTATTCTTTGACAAGTTTTGTATAAAATTTATTTACAGATAATAGATTAAATTTAGTGATCATAAAATATATAAAAGTTAAGGAATTCTGTATTTAATAAATTCAATTAATTTATTTTTCAAATTATTGATTTATTTTATTTTTTTATTATGAGGGGTTTAATTACAATTTGGCCCTTTTCCAAAATTGCAATCTCAGGATAGTGATCAATGGGTTTTTCTTTTGGTCCTATAGCGACAGTTTTGTTAATCCTAAGCTGTAAAGGATTCAAGTATAAAGATGCGATAAAGCGATTCTCATCTCCTTTACTGCCTGCGGATGCAATGCCACATAATTTACCCCAAACGTATATATTCCCTCTTGCTGATATTTGAGCTCCTGGATTAACATCTCCAATAATTATAAGGTTCCCATTTGAAGATATTTTTTCCCCTGATCTTACAATCCCTCGATGAGTCAGGTCGCTTGAATCTCTTTCATTCGCAATATTGGAGAGATATTTTTTTCTAAGTGAAAAATTAAAGTCTGTTTTTATTTTTAAGTGCGCTGCACTTAAATTAGTTTCTCTAGAATTGGTATATATACAATTTAGTTTTATATTAAATTTCATTAAGGTTGAGCGTATATTTTTTAATTCCGCACAATTAATATTTCTGTCGAGAATTAATAGAGAGCCATTTAATCTTTGGCTAGTATTATTACGATCTAAACCTAATTTCTCAAAATTATTTGATTCAGTTGAGATTGTTTTTAAATGCAAAAAATTTTCGTCTTCAATAATTAATTTCATTTAGGTTTCATTTTTTAAAATTAAAAACTCTTTTTTAATTTCCTCTCTAATACATTCTGGATATATCAAAAGTGCATTTTCATCAGATTGTGTAAGCGTTTTGATTAATGTAGATGAGTTTTGAAGTGGACTTAAATAATTACCATCCCAAATTTTTAGAGAATTATTTGCTTCAAAACCATTAAAACGTTTTTCTTTAATTCCACAAAATAATGAAGAATCAAAATTGTATTTTTCGCAATGTCTTTTGGCGGAAGCTAACAATTCTAGTCTTTTAATATTACTTAAAAAAGTAATATCAATTGCTTTGAGTAAATTTCTATTCAAAAACATTTTACAGAGTTTGGATAAAGATTTTGAACCTTCATCTTTCCATCTATTTAAGTGATAAAAAAGCCTAATATCATCATTTGCAAGAAAATCATCAAAATCTAAGTTTTTTGGGTCGAAGATCCAATTTTGCATAACACTATCTATCCAAATTGACTTATTAAAGTTAGTTTGGACCTCATTAATTATTTTTTCTAAAATCCAGCTACAAATTTCATTAATTCTATGATTGTAAATTGTTCGATACATAATATTCCTTAATACTAAAAAGTGTTCAATAGCTATTACTCCTTTTGGTTTTATTGCTATGCATCCATCTGGTGAAAAGGTTAATGCAGAAATGATTCTCTCTAAATCCACTAAACCATAATTTGTACCTGTATTATAACTATCTCTAAGAAGATAATCTAACCTATCACAATCAATTTCACTACTTATGAGTGTCTTTATTGAATTTGAAATAAAATTTTGATTTGAGAAGAGTTCTCCAATTTTATCTGGGAGATCATTCCCAAATTTTTTAAGAATAGTATTTATTGGAGAATAATCTTTAATGATTTTCTTCGACCAATATTCATGACTATGATAAAAAATTTCTTCACTGGTATGGCTAAGTGGCCCATGCCCTAAGTCGTGTAATAGAGCAGCGCCATATAAAACGAATTTTTCTTTTTTAAATTCATCATTTATTTCAGTAAGCCTTTTGTAAATTTTTCTTGCTACACAAAATACACCTAAGGAATGCGTAAATCTACTCGACTCAGCCCCATGAAAGACGAGGGAAGCTGCCCCAAGTTGCTTAATTCTTCTTAATCTTTGAAATGCAAAAGTTTCTATTAGTTCCATTATCATTAGTTCTTCTTCCTTTGAACTATCAATTACAATTTCTTTGTGGATAGGGTCATGAAAAACTCTTTTTATATTCATGGGATGTACCTAACTGAGAGATAGATTATTCGGATATTTTCAAATCATCAATTGAATTTTGGGTATTATTTTTTTCATTACTTAAGATCTCTTTTTTATCTATAAGTGAGCTCAAGTAAATTTCTGCATTTTTTACCCATTTATCTTCGGAACTGCCAAAATCTTTTGCTTCGTTGAAATCTAGAATTTTATCTGGGATAATCCCTCTCCCCTGAATATTATTTCCTTTTGGGGTTAAATAACTCGCAACAGTGATAGCTATGCCACTATCATCAGTAAGACTTTTTAGAGATTGAATAAGACCTTTTCCATAAGTTTGTTTACCGATTAAGGCTGATCTTCCATTGTCTTGAAGTGCACCTGAAAGTATTTCACTCGCACTTGCCGTACCACTGTTAACAAGGGTGACCATTGGACCATTAAAGATTGTTTTTTCTTCGGATATTATTGAATCTTTGATTCCCTCTCTATTTTTAGTTTCAACAACTAGTTTTTTGTTCAGAAAGCAATCTGCAACTGCTATACCTGAACTTACTAACCCGCCTGAATTGTTTCTTAGATCAAGAATAATTCCTTCCACTTCTTTTTCGTTTAATTCTTGCAAAGCCTCTTCTATTTTTTTTGGAACACTTTCACTGAATTGAGTAATTCGGAGGTAGCCAATTGTATGGGTTTCATCCCTTAACCTTTTAGTCCTTACAGGTCTTAAATCTACTGATCTCCTCTCTAAATCTATCTCTTTGGATTCTCCATCCTTATCTGAAATCGTTACAAGCACCTTTGTGCCTTTTTCTCCTCTTAATTTGGAGGCAGTATTTGCAAGACCTAATTTTAAAGATGATTCTCCGTTGACACTTTCAATAAAATTTCCAGAAAGAATGCCTGCATCTTCTGCAGGTGAACCCGCCAATGTCGAAATTATAACTATTTTCCCAGATTCATCATCTGTGCCTAATTGCAGCCCAACTCCATTAATTTCACTTCCTAGATTACTAGATTTTAATAATGCATAATCCTTTGGTCTTAGAACGCGTGTGTAGGGGTCATCAAGAGGCTTAAGCATTTCTTCAATAGCTGCATATGCTTGTTCACTATTATCAATCTGTTTTTGTAATGTTTTTTGACGTATTTTTTTCCATTGTATCTCATCAAATATATCAGGGTCATAGTAGCCTTCATTAACTAAAGACCATGCGTCAAGGACAATTTGCTTGCTATCACTCAGAGCCTGAACGTCAGAAATGGTAAAAAATGAGGTGGTTGTAAAAAGAATCGATACAAGCAAGATTCTTCGAATGAAAAATAAAATTTTGTTAAAAGTTGAGGGCATTGGGTTAAGTGTTAACACCAAAT
>CAYSSQ010000046.1:0-7758 GCA_964433825.1 uncultured Prochlorococcus sp.
TTCATTAAAGTGGGAGCGGTCGGACTTGAACCGACATACCCGAGGGTGCCGCATTTTGAGTGCGGTGCGTCTACCAATTTCACCACGCTCCCAAAAAAATTAGTTTATTCTCCTAAATTATAAACTAATTATCTTTATACAGCATCATAAATTTTGAGATTTATGCAGCCTGAAAATCCTTTGAATTACAGATCGAACTTTTCATAACTATTTTTGGTTCTAAAAAAAAATCGTTACTTTCTTCCCTAGTTATGTTTGCACCTAAAATATTTAATTTTGATTCAAAATTATCGTACCCTCTATCTAAATGTTCTAGGCCTCCTATTTTACTTTGACTATTAGCTGTTAAAGCTGCAATTACAATAGCTGCAGTTGATCTTAGATCTAAACCAAGTAACTTTGCTCCCTTTAGTTCTTTTACACCTTTTATATATGCGATGTTATTTTGACTTTTGATGGATGCACCCATTTTATTTAATAAGTTTATATGACTCATCCTCTTCTCAAAAATTGTTTCTGTTATTTTCGAATCTCCATCTGCTATTGACATTAAGGCTGTAAAAGGGGCTTGTAAGTCCGTAGGGAAACCAGGGAAAGGAGCTGTCTCAATATCAGTTGGTTTAATATAATCTGTTTTTATAGATATTGAATCTTTTTTTATGCTTATAGAACTACCACTCTCTCGTAATTTTTCTAATACAGATTCTAGATGTTGAGGAATGACAGGTGAGATTGTAATTGAAGATAATGTTGCAGCTGAGGCAATTAAGAATGTTCCTGCTTCAATTCTGTCGGGAATAACTCTATGAGAACAGCCATTAAGTTTTGCAACCCCATCAATAATTATTATTGATTGCCCTGCACCATTAATTTTTGCACCCATTTTATTAAGCATTTGGCAAAGATCCTGAATCTCTGGTTCTCTCGCGGCATTATTGATAATTGTTTTTCCTTCTGCCAAAGTTGCAGCCATAATTATGGTTTCTGTAGCTCCTACACTGGGACAGTTAAGAGTAATATTTGACCCAATAAGTCTTTTATTTTTATTAATTATTTTTGCCTTA
Source organism: uncultured Prochlorococcus sp. (assembly GCA_964433825.1). GTDB lineage: Bacteria > Cyanobacteriota > Cyanobacteriia > PCC-6307 > Cyanobiaceae > Prochlorococcus_A. Next base: position 1,065 of record CAYSSQ010000046.1, read on the forward strand.
ACAAATCCTTCTTTTATATGAATCTTTGCGCCAAGTGCTCTTAACCCTTTTATATGTTCATGAATAGGTCTTTTACCAATTTTACAGCCACCAGGTAGGGCTAATGATGCTTCACCAAGTCTTGCTAGTAGTGGACCTATACAAAAGAAACTTGCTCTTAAGCTATTTACTAATTCATAAGGTAATTCGCAGACTTTTAAATCTTTAGAATTGATTATTAATTTATTTTTTTCTTTAGATAATTCGACTCCTAGTGTTTTTAAGATATTTTTCATCTTTTGAATATCAGTTAATTCTGGAATATTTTCTACAAAAATTTTTTCTTTAGTTAGTAAAGATGCAGCTAGTAAAACAAGCGCTGAGTTTTTAGCACCACTTATACTTACTTCTCCTGAGAGGGAACTTTTGCCAGTTATCTTTAAATTTTGGAATTTAAGATTTGACTTATTTTCACTTTCGCGAATCATCCACAAACAAATTATTTTTTTTATATTGCCAAATTAGTTTTGGGAAGTCCAGTCTTCTTAATGCATTTATTCCAAAAATAAATTTTTAATTTATTATTTTATCTTTGATTATTGTTATCTTTTTACAGTATGCGGGTATGGCGGAATTGGTAGACGCGCATGTTTCAGATACATGTGACATAAGTCGTGGGAGTTCAAATCTCCCTATCCGCATTGTTCTAACTTTATATTTATAAATAACCATCAACTAAAAAAAGAACCTCTTCTTGTTTTATTAGAGAAATTTCTTAAAATATAATAAGAAAATCAATCTAAAGCTATAGACCAATCAATCTTGATAATTACAAGTAAAAATAATCCTAAAATTAAGAAATTTAGAAGTTTTAAAAGTAGAATCCCTTCTAAACAAAGAGAATATTTTTGTATTGAAGGGACACATTTACTTGAGGAACTAATCAAAGCAGAGCTTTCACCTTCTGAATTAATAGCAACTGAAGAATGGATGTCTAAAAATAAAAAAATAATTGATAAGTTAGATACTTCTTTAGTAAGCATTGTATCTGAAGAGGCTTTGGCATCATCAATAACTACAAAATCTCCAGATGGTGTAGCAGCACTAGTGAAAACATCTGCAATAAATGAATTTTATTATCAAAAAAATAATAATTTTGTTCTTGTCCTAGATAGGGTACAAGACCCTGGTAATTTAGGAAACTTATTTAGAACAGCATTAGCTGGAGGTGTAGATGGCATTCTATTAGGAGGTGGTGCCAATCCGTTGAATCAAAAAGTCTTAAGAGCATCATGTGGTTCATTATTTCATCTCCCCTTTAAGAGAATTGAAGGTGAGGAAGAAATAGTTATTGAAAAATTAATATCAGCTTTGAGAGATTTTTCGAAAAAAGGTTTTCAAATAATACTAACTACTAGTCAAAATCAAAATCCTAATATTCCTTTAAAACCCTATTGGGAGCTAGATTGGTTTCAACCTACTGTGCTCGTATTAGGTAATGAGGGTGCTGGCATTCATAAAAAAATAAAAGAAGCTTTTCATGAAAGAGTAACTATTCCGCATAGTGAGCTTGTAGAATCATTAAATGTGGCTTGCGTTTCTGTTCCATTACTTCTTGAACGACAAAGAGCCACATTAACAACTACTCCCAAAAATAAAAAGTGACAAATTCAAAATTTGACTTTGATTTAATAGTTATTGGTGCTGGTTATGGAGGCTTTGATGCTGCAAAACATGCCGCTGAACATGGCTTAAAGGTTGCCATTATAGAAAGTGGTGATATGGGCGGAACATGTGTGAATAAAGGATGCGTTCCATCAAAAGCTTTGTTAGCTGCAAGTGGAAAGGTTAGAGAAATAGCGAATTATGAACATCTTTCAAGATTTGGGATCCATACTTCCCCTGTTAGATTCGAGAGGTCAAAGATATCTGAACATGCTAACAATTTGGTTTTAAATATCAGAGAGAATTTAACAAAAACGCTTGCAAGAAGCGGAGTTGAGATCATAAGGGGGATTGGAAGGATTGAAAGTCAACAAAAGGTTGGTGTAAGAAATATAAATGGAATTGACCAAATTTTTTCTTGTTCAAATATTATCATTGCAACAGGATCCTCACCCTTTGTACCCAAAGGTATAACGATAGATAATAGAACTGTTTTTACTAGTGATGAAGCAGTCAAGCTTGAGTGGCTTCCTAGATGGCTTGCTATTATTGGTAGCGGTTATATAGGACTTGAATTTGCCGATGTTTATACAGCTTTAGGTTGCGAAGTTACCATGATTGAAGCTTTAGAAAATATTATGCCAACCTTTGATCCAGATATTACAAAAATTGCAAAAAAGACATTAATACAATCAAGGAATATAGAGACTATTTCAAATGTCTTCGCAACAAAAATAACACCAGGTTGTCCTGTAAATATCGAATTAACAGATGCTAAAACTAAAGAAATTCTAGATAATTTAGAAGTTGATGCTGTTTTAGTTGCAACTGGAAGAATCCCTAATAGTCAAGAACTTAATCTTGAATCGGTTGGTATTAAGACAAATAAAGGCTTTATTCCTATTGATGAAAAAATGAGAGTTTTAAAGGATGGAGAAATTGTTCCAAATATATGGGCTGTTGGAGATGTAACAGGTAAACTTATGCTCGCGCATACAGCGGCGGCTCAAGGAACTATTGCAGTAGAAAATATTTGTGGCAACTCGAAAAAGATAGACTATAGAACAATTCCAGCTGCAACTTTTACTCATCCTGAAATAAGTTCTGTAGGCCTCTCTGAAAAAGAAGCTAAAGAAAGATCTTTAAAAGAATCTTTTGAATTAGGTGTAGTTAGGAGCTACTTTAAGGCAAATTCAAAAGCTTTGGCTGAATTAGAAAGCGATGGCATGCTCAAGCTAATTTTTAATAAAGATACAGGGCATGTTTTAGGCGCTCATATCTTTGGTTTACATGCTGCGGACTTAATCCAAGAGATTGCAAATGCTATTGCTAGAGGACAGGATGTTAAACAATTATCCTCCGAAGTTCATACGCATCCTACATTAAGTGAAGTTGTTGAAGTAGCATACAAACAAGCCGCCGTACAAATTAAATAAAATCATAAATGGATATAAGAAGAAAACCACCGAATCCTAGAATTAGAGTAGAAACTCTTGAATATTCCATCCCTCACGAGGATTCCGCTCCTAAAAATATTCTTGAGGAAATTGTTTGGTATAAAGATAAAGAAATTACTAATTTCAAAAATGCATTCCCACTTGAAGAGTTTCTTAAAAATATTGATAAGTTATCGCCCACAAAAGGTTTCTTAACGACATTGTCAAAATCAGTTAATAAACCAGCCATAATTGCAGAAATTAAGAAAGCAAGCCCAAGCAAAGGAGTAATAAGAGATGATTTTAATCCTGAAGAGATAGCTTTGATTTACGAAAAATCCGGAGCGTCTTGCATATCTGTCTTAACAGATCAAAAATTCTTTAAAGGAAGTTTTGATATCCTTTCTAAGGTAAGGGCAGTCACTAATCTCCCTCTTCTTTGCAAAGATTTTATTATTTCAGCATATCAAATATACAAGGCAAGATTTTCAGGGGCTGATGCAATTCTCTTGATTGCAGCTATTTTGGAAGATTCTGATTTAGTATATTTAAAAAAGATTGCAGATCAGTTAAATATGGATGTTTTAGTAGAAATTCACAATAATGTTGAACTTGAAAGGATATTAAATTTAAATTGCTTTAATCTAATAGGAATCAATAATAGAGACTTAAAGACTTTCAAAACTAACATCAATAATACTGTGGATATAATGAAAAGTCTCTCCATCAATAAAAATGGAGGGATCAATAATGAAATATTTATTAGTGAAAGCGGAATAAAGAGTTATAAAGACTTGAAACTCGTTGAATCCTTTGGTGTCAGCGGGGTTTTGATTGGTGAAATTTTTATGAAAGAGGAAAATATTGCGCAATCTTTTAGAAGATTACTAAAGTCTGTTTAAAAAAATACTTAATTTTGACACGTTTAATTTTATAATTAATCATTAACTATTTTGAACTTGATGCAGTATGTTATATCTACTGGCTTAATAGCTGGAATAATTCATGTGGTAAGTGGGGCAGATCACCTAATAGCGATGGCACCTTCTTCAATAACGAGTCCAAAGGCTGCCTTGAAAAATGGATTGTCATGGGGATTAGGCCATTCTTCTGGAGTTTTACTATTATCAATTCTTGCAATTTTTTTTAAAGACTTTACCCACTTAAATAAATTTTCTTATTTTGCGGAATTCATGGTTGGGATATCATTATTAGTGATTGGAGTAATTGCAATTAAAAATTCATTTAAATTGAATATTCATTCTCACTCTCATCAACATAAAAACGGTATCTCACATAATCATCTTCATTATCACAATAGTAGAAACAAAAAACATAATAGGCATTCGCACGCATTAGCTAGTTTGGGTGTTTTACATGGTATCGCTGGCGGATCACATTTATTAGCAGTTATTCCAGCATTGGCATTACCCTTTCAAGAGGCTTTTGCATATTTAGTTTCATATTTGATTGGTTCTTTACTTGTAATGAGCTTTTTTACATATATAGTGTCGATTTCGACTTTTAATGCAGGCCAAATTTTCATAAAAAGACTTATTACTTTTGCTGGGGGGATATCATTTTCTATGGGACTATTCTGGGTTCAAAAGAGTACTAGTCTCTTTATGGGGTGATTAGATTCTTTATACTTAAAATTACTTTAAAACTTATTCTTGAAGTGACTATACCTATTATTTGATCTTTTTGAATTGCCCCAAAAAAGTTGCTATCACTGCTAAATTCTTTATTATCTCCTGAGACCTCAATACTAAATGTTTGAATAGTTTTAACTCTTTTAATAAGTCTGATTTTTTTTAAGGGATGCTTAAAAATAATAATATCCCCCATTTTTAGAATGGTTTTATTGACAGAATATTTTTTAAAAAAGACCAAATCGCCATTATTTAGTGAGGGTACCATAGAGATACCGCAAACTAAAGCTGTCTTTCTCCATCCAAATAATGATAGAAATATATCTAATAAATTTTTAAAAATTTTATTTTAACTCGCTTTTACAAAAGCATCATTTCTTCCCTTCGTTTCCCAAAATATATTATGGATTCTTTCAACAGATTGCATTAATTCTTCAGCTTGAGACTGATCAATATTTACTTTACATGCACTACATAACTTTGCTGCTTTCCAAATAATTTCATGCAAGTCAGGATATGTCTCAAGATGAACAGGTTTGAAATAATCTGTCCATAAAATAAGAATTTCTTTTTTAGTTTCTTTTGCTTGCTCTTCTTTTACCGCTACATATCTTGAAAAAGTATTACTATAAGCAGACCATTCATCTGAGTTGGTACTATTTGGGGGAGTTAAAGCAATTAATTTCTTAGTCATTGATAAAACTGCTTCTGCAGCTACTCTTGCAGATGCAGGATCATAAACTCCACAAGGACCATCACAATGAGCATAAACTTTCTTAAAAGAGTTTTTATTTGAAATTGAATTTAGTAAATAGCTAAACATTCGATTAATAACAATTGTCTTTATTTTAGTTATAGATTTATGAATTGAAAACATTTAATTATTTAATTATTTATTAATCTGTTAATTTACTTTTAGTAGTTCAATCTCAAAAATTAAAGTTGCATTTGGAGGGATAACATTACCTGCTCCTCTAGATCCATATCCAAGTTCTGGAGGAATGGTTAACCTCCTTTTACCTCCCACCTTCATACCTACCACCCCTTCATCCCAGCCTTTAATCACTCTGCCAGCCCCTAAAGGGAAGCTAAATGGTGCTCTACCTATACTTGTGTCAAATTGATCTCCATTTTCTAATGTTCCTGTATAGTTAACGGTCACTGTTTGTCCTTGTTTGGCTTGATCTCCTTCTCCGACAGCAATATCTGTAATACTTAGTCCACTTTCGGTGATTTTAGAATTCTCTTGATTATTTGTTTGGTCTGCCATGGCGAATAGTAAGGGATTTGGATCTGAGGGGTCTAATTCAAATATATTATTTTTTGGTTGGGATACTGTTTTATTTAGAATTGCTTTACTTTCTAAGTTATTATTTGCTTCAATAGCATTAGCTACTTTTGGCATCTTAAGTTGACTGAAGACGGTAAATGAAATACAAAAAACAAAAATTCCTAAACTAATAAAAAATTCTTTCACTTTGGTTTTTAATAACTTTATATATTCTTGCAGAAAAAGGTACAATTAAAAATACTTATTAATTAATATTCTTCTAAAATTTGATCGAGAAAATAAAGTTTCAAACATTAAGTAAATATCTTATCCCTTCTCTGGGAGGTTCGATTGGCGGCTTATCTGTTTCTCATGAATTATGGATAGTTTTGATGCCAATTTCTTTATCTATTTTGTGGAGTGGATTTAATCAAAAAATATCTAATTACTTGTGGGGGTTTTTCTTTGTTTTGATAAGTCACCATTGGTTGATCTATTTACATCCGCTGACATGGCTTGGATATACATGGTTGGCAAGTTTAATTATTTCTTTTTCAATACTAATTATCTGCTCAATCTTTGGTGGCCTCTTAATCTCTTTATGGGGGTTTTTGGGGGAGAGTTTATTTATAAAAAGAAATCTTTTCTCTTATACAAATTATCAAATATTTATAAAAATTTTATTTCTGTCT
>CAYSSQ010000047.1:0-7497 GCA_964433825.1 uncultured Prochlorococcus sp.
GTGAAACCATTAGACTTGATTCAAGAACTAAACTTCTTAATCCAAAATGGTATGAAGGAATGCTTAAATCTGGATATGAAGGAGTAAGAGAGTTATCTAACAGATTAAATTACACACTTGGTTGGAGTGCTACAAGTGGTCAAGTAGATAATTTTGTTTATGAAGAAACAAATGAAACTTTTATTAATGATGAAGAGATGAGAAAAAGGTTAATGGAATTAAATCCTAATAGCTTTAGAAGAATCGTAGGAACTTTATTAGAGGTAAATGGCAGAGGTTATTGGGAGACGTCAGATGAAAATATAGAACAATTGAAAGAGTTATATCAAGAAGTAGAAGATAAAATTGAGGGTGTAAAAGAATAATGTATTAATATCTGTTAATAGCATCTGAAACATTTAATATCTGTCTGTTCAACTTAACATTATGAACTCTTACAATATCAATTTTATATTGAGAACAAAAACAACTTATTGCTAGGGAACCTACATCTCTTTCTTTAGGGTTATTAATATTTAACAGTTCACCTATAAATCTTTTTCTTGAGGCTCCTATCAATAAGGGGAAACCTTGATCCTTAAATTTTTCTATATTTTTAAGAATAGTAATATTTTGTTCAGTATTTTTTGAAAAACCTAAACCTGGATCCCAAATAATATTTTTCTCATTTATTTTTTTCTTTAAAGCTTTATCAGTTAGCTCTTTAAGATTAGAAATAATATCATTAGTTAAATTTTTGTAATCTAAAAGAAAGTTCATGTTTTGACTATTTCCTCTACTATGAGTAATTACAAAGGGACAATTAAATTCTGAGACAACATCCAAAATTTTTATATCTCTTCTACCGCCAGTAACATCATTTACCCAATGAGCTCCATGAGATAGTGCTTCATGTGCCACATCAGAATTAAAAGTATCTACTGAAAATAACTGATTAGGAAAAATTGACTTTAATTCTCTTAAAACAGGAATAAGTCTTTTTAACTCAATTGAGGAACCAACTTCAATTGCTCCTGGACGAGTGCTCTGTGCTCCTATATCAATAATATCTACTCCCTCAGAGATAAACTCCCTTGTTCTTTTTATGGCGTTATTAATAGATAAAAAATCTCCCCCGTCACTAAATGAGTCAGGAGTTACATTTAGAATACCCATGATACAGGTACATTTACCCCAATTTTGAGGCCAAGGATTATTAAAATTATTATTTATAGTTTGCAATTCGCGCAAAAGTGATAGGGTCTAAAGAAGCACCCCCTACTAAAACTCCATCAATATTATTCATAGACATAATTTCATCAATATTATTAGGTTTAACAGAACCACCATATTGTATTACAACATCCTCATAGCCAATCAAATTTCTAATAAGAGAACATATTTTATTGGCTTCTTTAGCTTCACATGTTTTACCGGTACCAATAGCCCATATCGGCTCATAAGCAACTATTAAGTTAGATGGATCAGTACCTTCTAATCCTTGTTCAACTTGTCTTGAAATAACACGTTCAGCTTCTCCTTTTTCCCTTTGCTGAAGAGTTTCTCCAACACATACAATGGGTGTTAATCCATTCGACTGAGCAGAAATAGCTCTTTTATTAATTTGTTCATCGCTTTCACTAAAATATTTTCTAGGTTCACTATGTCCAACTATTGCATATTTAACCTTGTGTTCTAATAACATACCGGGTGAAATTTCAGCCGTAAAAGCTCCAGAATCCTCCCAATGAATATTTTGACTGGCAATATTTAGATACTGAAAATTAGATGATTCAGAGAATGTAGAAATAGCTGTAAAAGGAGGTGCTATTACAATTTCCCTATCATTGTCTATTTTTTCAATCAAAGGTATAAATTCTTGTAAGAATTTCTTCGTTCCTGCACATGTCATGTGCATTTTCCAATTTCCAGCAATTACAGTTTTTCTCACAAAATATTTTGCTCAAGAGAATCATATTAATATAAACTAAGCCTTATTTGTTTAGATTTTCAAAGATTATTTCACTTTTTAGAAACATAACTTTATCTCCATGTATTAATTTCCGTCCTCTTCTTTTCTCAATTTCTCCATTTACTTTTACTTCTCCACTGTTAATAAAATATTTTGCTTCCCCACCTGAGGAAACAAGATTATTCCATTTTAAAAATTGATCTAATTTCATAGTTTTACAAATACGCAGGTATTGATAAAGTTATAATAATAAATACTAATTTTTCTTGGGTTTAATACCACCAATCAAACCTTACCTTCCAAGGCTAAGTAAAGGTTTTATTTGCATGATAATTTACGTTTCATGCTGGCCTATTTTAGCTTTCCTTGCAGGTAAACTGATCCCTGCAATTGGGGCTGGAGATTTAGAGAAAGTTTCAGAAATAATAATTAAATCGCTTGGAGTATTTTTAATACAAAAAACATCACAATATGGACAAGATGTTTTTATTGCAAAACCATCATTAGAAATAAGTGAAACCATACGAATAAATCTTTTTGCCAAAATACAAAAAATTAAAATAGAGTTTATAGAAAAATTATCTGCTGGGGATTTAACATACAGACTTACAGAAGATGCAGACCGGGTAAGTGAGGTCATTTATAAGACTATTCAAGATTCATTACCGTGCCTACTACAGTTAATTGCTGTAATTATTTATATGTTTTACTTGGATTGGTCTCTAACAATTTCAAGCTTCATATTAGCCCCACTAATCATCCTTTCAATAAATAAGTTTGGAGCTAATGTACTTTCAGCTTCAGAAAGGAGTCAAGAAACAACAAGTGACCTTGCGAGTTTATTAGGGGAGTCTATTAATGGTATTACAACTTTAAGAGCTTATGCTGCAGAAAGATGGATAAAAAACAGATTTAATGAACAACTCAAGATAAATAAAAAAGCAAAATATAAAACATTAAAATTGTTAGCTTTACAACATCCTGTTGTAGGTTTTATTGAAGCTTTTGGAATCTTAGCAATTTTAGCCTTAGGTGCATTTAGAATTAACGAAGGCTTACTTGATAGTGAGGAATTTAGTAGTTTCTTTGCAGCAATATTAATGCTTATAGATCCAATAAGTCACTTAACGACTAATTTCAATGAATTTAAACAAGCTGAAGCATCACTCAAAAGATTGAAAAAAATTAATTTGGAACCAATTGAAACAGAATTAGAATCTGCAATAAAATTGAAGAATATTTCTGGTGACATAGAATTCAGAAAAGTTTATTATTCGTATAAAGATAATATAAATGTTTTAAAAAATATAAATTTAAAAATATCTAAAGGAGAAATAATTGCCTTTGTGGGCGCTTCAGGTGCAGGTAAATCAACAATGATGGCATTAATTCTTAAATTTCTAAACCCTAAGAGTGGAGAAATATTAGTTGATAATAATAATTTGTCAGAACTAGATACTAAAACAATTAGATCAAATATAGCGATAGTTCAGCAACAGCCGTTTTTATTTTCTGGGACAATTAAGGATTCCATAAATATGGGGAGAAACTATAGTGATGAAGATATTAAAAATTCAGCAAAGATTGCAAATGCTCATGATTTTATAAACAAATTACCAAATAAGTATGATACTTTCATCAGTGAAAGGAATTTAAACTTTTCTGGAGGTCAAATTCAAAGATTAGCTATAGCCAGAGCCATTTTAGGTAATCCATCTATTCTTTTATTAGATGAAGCAACCAGCGCACTAGATGCTGATTCAGAGGCCGAGGTACAAAAAGGATTACATCAAGCCATGAGATGTAGAACAGTTATAATAATTGCTCATAGACTATCAACAACACAGGGGGCGGATAAAATAATTGTTTTTGATAAAGGAGAAATTTTAGATACGGGATCACATTATGAGCTTATTAATAGAGAAGGTATATATAAAGAATTATGTGAAAAACAATTAATTAATAAATAATGAAATTAGTTTAAATAAATTCATTAAACGAAAATGAGCATGGAAGCTAAAGAGCCCAATACTAAGAAAGCAATTCTAACTTTTGAAGGTAAAAAATACTTGATGGATGAATTACCAGAGGAAGTAAAAGATATTATTAAAAGTCTCCAAATCGCTGATGCTCAATTAAAAATGCATGAGGATAATTTAAAATTAATTTCGTTAGGTAGAGATAGCCTTACTAATACTTTAAGAAATAAACTTGAAAGATTAGATTAGTTAATCTAATAATTATGAATTTCCTGCAAAGATAATGTCTCTATTGAATTTATGCGAAGAGATTTTATTGCTTTAATTGCTGCCTTTGCCCCAGGGATTGTTGTGAAAGTAGGTACATTATATTCAAGAGATGCTCTTCTCAAATAAGCATCATCATATAAAGCTTGAGAGTCAACAGGTGTATTAATAACCAACTGAACAAGACCAGATCGAATCATATCTTCTATATTAGGTCTACCTTCATGAACCTTTAAAACCCTCTCTACTGAGATTCCTAGATTTGTCAAATAATTTGAAGTTCCCTCTGTTGCTATTAATTTAAAACCAAGATTTTTTAAATCATTAGCTATTTCAAAAAGATACTCCTTATCTAAATCATTTGTTGAAAGAAATGCAACTCCCTCTGAAGGCACTCCATTCCCTGCTGCAAGCTCAGATTTTGCATAAGCCATACCAAAATCCTTTGCTAATCCCATAACCTCGCCTGTAGAACGCATTTCAGGCCCTAATAATGTATCAGAACCAGGAAATTTTTTAAATGGTAACACTGCTTCTTTGACTGCTTGAATTGTTGGTTTTATTTCGTTGGTAAATTTTAAATCCTTTAGTGATTTTCCGTTCATTAATTCTGTTGCAATTTTTGCGATAGGTTTACCTATGGCTTTAGAAACGAAAGGGACTGTTCTTGAGGCTCTAGGATTAGCTTCTAAAATGTAGACATCAGATTTCCCACCTTTTGATTTCTTTACTGCATATTGAAGATTTATTAATCCAATTACATTTAATTCTTGAGCTATAGATTTTGTCCAAGATCTCACTGTAGACAACGTTTCCTCCGAGAGAGAAATAGAGGGTAGGCAACATGCCGAGTCTCCAGAATGTATCCCAGCCGGCTCAACATGTTCCATCAAACCTGCTATTACAACATTTCCATTTTTATCACATAAAGCATCTACATCTATCTCTATTGAATTACTTAAATACTGATCTAGTAAAATAGGATGGTCAGGGGAAACCTTAACAGCTTCATTAATGTATCTCAATAAATCATTCTCGTTCTGGACTATCTCCATTGCTCTCCCTCCTAAAACATATGAGGGACGAACGACTAAAGGGTAACCAACAATGTTAGAAACTTCGATAGCTTCAGTTTGATTACGTGCCAAACCATTCTTAGGTTGACGGATCTCAAGCTTGTTAAGAATTTTAGTAAAATTTTCTCTATCTTCAGCTATATCAATTGAGATTGGAGATGTACCTAATATTTTTGAGGTACTTCTAATACCCTCTTCCGAGTTGAGCCAACTTAAAAGAGGTAAAGCAAGTTTGAGAGGAGTTTGCCCGCCGAATTGAACAATTACTCCATATGGTTTCTCCACTTCAATTATATTCAATACATCTTCAAGAGTGACCGGTTCAAAATACAAAATATCGCTTGTATCATAATCAGTAGATACAGTCTCAGGATTACTATTTATCATTATGGTTTTATAACCACTCTTGGAAGACTGGTATGAAGCATGACAACAACAATAATCAAATTCAATTCCTTGACCAATTCTGTTTGGTCCCCCACCTAAAATCATTATTTTTTTCTTTGAATCTTCAGTTTCAAAAAGTTCATTATCGTTCTTAAGCTGATCATTAGAAATAAAGCATTCTTCATAAGTCGAATAGTGATAGGGAGTATTAGATGAAAATTCTGCTGAGCAAGTATCTACTGTCTTGTATATAGGATTAATATTTAATTTTTTTCTATAATTTCTTACTTCAAAGAAATCCGTTTTTGTTAATTTTGAAATTTGAGTATCTGAGAAGCCGAGCTGTTTAGCGAAAAGCATCAAATCTCTATCTAAGGAAAAGAGACTTTTATTTTTTAAAAAACTAACTTCAAAATTATAGATATTTCTTAATTTTTCAATAAACCATAGATCAATATTCGTAGTTTGATTAATAAATTTATTATCTTTCCCTAACTCCATCGCCTTTTTTATAATTAAAATTCTTTCAGAGGTAGGTGTTCTCAAATAATTTGTTAAATCATTATCATTGATTATTTCAAAAGTGCTTTCATGTTCCCAGCCTGAGATACCAATTTCTAATGATCTAATTGCTTTTTGAAAAGATTCTTCAAAAGATCTCCCTATAGCCATTGATTCTCCAACTGATTTCATAGAGGTACTTAAAATCGCGGAAGAGCCATTGAATTTTTCGAATGCAAATCTTGGAATTTTTGTAACGACATAATCAATAGTTGGTTCAAAACAAGCTGGTGTTTTTTTAGTAATATCATTTAATATTTCATCAAGAGTGAATCCAACTGAGAGAAGTGCAGCCATTTTTGCTATTGGAAATCCAGTGGCTTTGCTTGCAAGGGCTGATGATCTACTTACTCTTGGATTCATTTCAATAACAACAACATCGCCGTTAGATGGATTAATGGCAAACTGTATATTACTTCCACCGGTCTCAACTCCTATTTCTCTAATGATTTTAAGAGAAAGATCTCTAAGTCTTTGATATTCTTTATCTGTCAATGTTTGGGCAGGAGCAACTGTAATAGAATCGCCAGTATGTACACCCATAGGGTCTATATTTTCAATGCTGCAAATAATAACAACATTATCAATGTTATCTCTCATTACCTCTAACTCAAACTCTTTCCAACCAATTAAAGACTTTTCAATCAATATTTGATTAGTAGGACTTTCATCTAGACCCGTTAAGCAAAAATTTTTAAACTCCTCCAAGTTATAAGCTATACCACCTCCACCTCCTCCAAGGGTAAATGCAGGTCTTATTATTAATGGATAAGAATTAATTTCTTTTTGAACAATTTCTGCTTCTTCCAAGTTTGAAGCTATACCAGATGGACATACATTTATATTAATTATTTCCATCGCTTCCTTAAATAATTTTCTATCTTCAGCTTTTCTAATCGCTTGTAAGTCTGCTCCAATTAGTTCGACATTATTTATTTTTAAAAAATCATTTTTTGATAATTCAACTGCTAAATTTAAAGCAGTTTGTCCACCCATAGTGGGCAAAATAGCATTAGGTTTTTCTTTTAATATTATTTTTGAGACAATTTCACAAGTTAGTGGCTCTATATATGTTTTATCTGCTATTTCAGGATCAGTCATAATAGAGGCTGGATTAGAATTAACTAAAATAATTTCATACCCAGCTTTTTTTAATGCTTTGCAGGCTTGAGTACCTGAATAATCAAATTCACAAGCTTGGCCAATAACAATTGGACCTGAACCTAAAATAAGAATCTTTTTAAGATCACCTCTTTGAGGCATAATTAAGAAAACA
>CAYSSQ010000048.1:0-7476 GCA_964433825.1 uncultured Prochlorococcus sp.
CAATTGCCTCAATGATTCTAACTACTGAAGTAGCAGTAGCTGATATACCTGAGCCAATAGCCGAACCCCCCGCGGGGGCTGGGGATCCAATGGGTGGTATGGGAATGCCAGGTATGGGTGGTATGGGAATGCCAGGTATGGGTGGTATGGGAATGCCAGGTATGGGTGGTATGGGAATGCCAGGTATGGGTGGTATGGGAATGCCAGGTATGATGTAATAGTTATATTTATTTAAATTTATTTATAAAATTTTTAAAAGAAAATGTAGTTATAAAATAACCTTTATTTTTTAATCTCAAATAAATTTTTGTATTTCTAAAATCTATAATTTAATTTAACTTTTTATTTAACAAGGGTCTTATAGCTAAAAGTGAAGTGATAGTAAGGATAAATAATAATGAGATGCAATTTCTGCAGGTCAAATCTCCATATGGAGCATTGAGAGCAACTAAATCTAAATTAATTTGAGACGCATAAGCTGTTCGAATTGGTTCAATAGCAAAAGTTAATGGATTTATCGATGCTATCCATCCTAACCAATTTGGCATAAAAGAAATAGGGGCTAATGCTGTACTTGAAAATAGCAAGGGCAAATTTATTACAAAAATTAATGCTATGAGTTCTATATGTCCTGGCAAAACAAATGCCAAGCACAAACTTATAGATGTCACGAACAAGACCAAGAGAATGAGAGTAGCAAAAACTATACCCAAACCAAAAATATTTGGAAAGCCATAGCCTAATAAAAATGAAATAAACATAATTACAAGACTTTGAACAAAACTCAAGATTGTTATATACAAAAAAGATGATAAAACAATAGATAACCTACTTGATAATGGAGCGACTAGTAATCTATTTAGGAATCCAAACTCTCTATCGAACATTAGAGGTAATCCCGAATTCAATGCTCCACTAAAAGCAGTAAATACTATTAATCCAGCACCTAAAAAATTACCATAAGAATCTACACCGGGTAAAAAGTTTTTAGGTGCATTTGAAAATAATGCTCCAAAAAGAAATAACCAAATTATTGGTTGTAAAATTCCAGCGAAAAGTGTAGAAGGCCTCCTTTTGAGTTGAATAAATAATCTTTTCGTAAGTGCATATGTTTCCTGAAATAAAAAATAAGGACTATATTGTTGTAATTCCATATTTAATTAAAACTATACGTTAATTATAGATAGATATTTTTTTTAGTCTCTAATCATCTCATAGATTGTTTAGATTCTTTCTTTAGATCTCTTTTCCCTGCCATCATTATTTCTGCATCTTGAAGAGTTTTACCAGTTGCTTGTAAATAAACATCATCTAGACTGGGTTGACTTTGAGTTAAGGAAAATATTTCAAACTTACAAAATGCCAACTCAACTTTTAACTTACTAAGAAAATCTTTTCCTTTATCTGCTACAAAATTAATAGAGTAACCTTGAGATTTATTAACAACTATTTCACTGATACCATCAATCTTCAATAATATTTCTTTTAACTTTTCTGATTCTTCATAATTACTAAATTCTTGTACCTTTAAAGAGATTCTCTCACCTCCTAATTTACTTTTTAAATTAAAAGGCGTGCCCTGATCTATAACTTTCCCACCATCAATTATCACAACATTATCAGCTAGTTTATCAATTTCATCCAAGTAATGACTACTCAGTATTATTGTCATCCCATCTCTTTTTAAACTTTCTAATAATTCCCAAATTATATTTCTGCTTTCAATATCTAAACCAACTGTTGGCTCATCTAATATCAAAACTTTTGGGATATGTAAAAGTCCTGCTGCTAAATCAATTCTTCGTTTCATACCTCCTGAATATGTTCCGCATTGTTTATCTATCCAATCAATCATGTCTAATTGATTAATAAGGAATTCAATTCTTTCAATTTTTTTTGATTTCTCCATATGATATAAATCTGCTTGAAAATCTAATAATTCTCTTCCAGTTAAAATTTTATCAAGGGCAATTTCTTGAGCAACATAACCTATTAACTTCCTAATCTCTCTTGGTTTTTTAATCAAATCAATCTTATTGAGATAAACTTCTCCACTATCTGGAGCAATTAGTGTAGATAAAATTTTTAATAAAGTAGTTTTTCCAGCTCCATTAGGTCCGAGGATTCCAAATAAATTTCCCTTTTCAATAGTGATATTTAGATTATTTAAAGCACTTACGTTTGGATACGATTTTGAAAGATTTTTAATTTGTATATAGTTCATCTGATTTAATTTGTTTATTTATTTATATCAAATATTTATTAAATTATTAACTTGGAAGAGAATAGATGAAGCTAATGATAGAGTTTGATTTTGAAACTGGACAGATATATCAGTTCTAGAGATTAAAAGTAAAAGACATATTCCAAACATATACAATATGGACCATCTAAAGACCCCTTTTGCTTGCAATTTGTCGTCAGGAGATTCTCTTAATCTTGAAATTAGCTGTAATAATCTAGCATTAAACGGTATAACTAATATGCCATAAAGGAGTCCACCCTCTGGTAAAGCAAAAATACCGAAAACACTCATTAATACAGTTGCCAAACCATATCTAGAAATTGCTTTAACAGTAAAAACTGAACCTTTTACAGAAGGTAACATAGGTATACCAACAGATGCATAATCATCTTTGAGTAATATAGCCAATGCCCAAAAATGAGCTGGAGTCCACAGCATTACAAGACCAAAAAGCCACCATCCACTTAAACCTACATGACCCGAAGCCGCTGAAGCGCCTACCAATGGAGGTATAGCCCCTGCAACACCACCAAACACAATATTTTGTGTTGTCCTTGGCTTTAGAACAATTGTATATAAAAGAACATAGCTGCATAAACCGAGTAATGTAAGTCCAGCAGCTAAATAATTAACACCGCTTACTAAAAGCATTGCAGCCGCAAAAGTACAAGATATTGCACCTAAAAAAACAGTATTAAATGATAATTTTCCAGAAGGCAAAGCTCTATTACTAGTTCTAGTCATCCTCTTATCTAGATCCATTTCCCATAAACAGTTAAGTGCTCCGGCTGCAGCGGCGGCTAAAGCCCCTCCACCAAGAGTACAAACTAGTTTTGGCGAAGACAAAGGCCATTCTTCGCTTAATGCCATTCCTCCTAATGTAGTTGCTAATAAAAGAGGAATTAATCTTGGTTTTGCAACTTCTAACCAAGGGGGTAATTTTATTTTTTTTCTGGATGGAACCACTTCTTCTCTTATAGAAGCAGATGATTGAACATTTATATTTTCAAAATTACTTTTCATTAATTTAGACCAATCAGTAAATTACTTTTGGAAGATTTTCCTTCTGAATTTTCAGAATATGAATTACCAAAAATCAAAGTTGATAATATGGCTATCAACAATGAGGCAATAATTTCATGACTAACAATAATCAATGGATGATTTAAATTTGTTTGAAGACTTAATACACCTAAAATAATCTGGGCTATTAAAAGTAATAGCATTGATAATAGATACTTCCAATTATTGATGAAGAGATTTTTTCTAAAAATTGAAACACCAATTATTGTAAAGATTGAAAGAGCAAGAGGAATTGCAAATAACTTATGAGAATCTAAAATTAAACAATTTTTATTAAAAGCCAAACACAAATGTGCAGACCAAGTTGATGAAAGTCTTACACCAATTAATGATTGAATTAACGTCAAAGATAATGGAATAGACAAAATGATTTTCCACAAATCTATATGTTTATCTAACTTATAATTAACTAAATTTTGATTTATAAATATAGAAGTTATTAAGAGAAGAAAAGCAATGAAAAGATGTCCCATAACTGTAAAAGAATCAAGCATATTGATAACAGTAAGGGCTCCCAAAGATCCTTGTAAAATAACCAAAAATAGTAGTAAAGAATATTTTCTTGGTAACAATGAAGGTAAGTATTTTCTCCAAAATAGAGATAATATAAACTCTGAAAGGATTAAAACACCCACGAGAAAGGCATCCAATCGATGAAACCATTCTAGAAATACTCTTAAATTAAAATGGCTTGCAGGCAAAAAAGACCCATAACATAATGGCCAGTCAGGACAAGCAAGTCCTGCTTCCATTACTCTAGTTGCACTTCCTATACCGATTAGAGCAATTATTGCTAAAACACTATGATTTCCAAGTTTAATAAGTATCCCTTCATATTTTGTTTTTTTAAATTCAAGATTATTCAAAAATTTAAAATATAGTTTTTTGCATAATAATTTAGTTTTATAAAATAAACATTAATAAAAACCAAATTTTTTTATTAATAAAATATATGAATTAAATCTTTCTTTGCTAACAAACAATCAAAAATTTAATTTTGAATCTTATTTAGTTATTAAATTATTAAGAAGTTGTGAATTTATAGAGTTTTTCCATTTACAAATAATGCAAAAATCATAAAAAGTAATATCTTAAAAAAGTAGGTATTTTTATTAAATTTGTTAGATAAAAATTACTATTTAATTTTGTTGATATCTTCCATTATTGGAATATCATTTTGGATAGGATTTAATGTTAATTTACTCCCCGTAGAAGCTAGCATTAATGCGCCTATTTATGATGAGTTGTTTAAAATACTTTTTATTATTGGACTTATTTTATTTTTTGGAATGAGCCTTATAGTTGTCTATAGTCTATTCAAATTTAGAAAAATCAATGGTCAAAGCGGGGATGGTATAGCTTTGGAGGGTAATTTAAAACTTGAAATAATTTGGACTGTAATTCCCTCAATTATAGTTTTAATAGTTGGTTTATATAGTTACAACATTTATGACCGTATGGGTGGGATGAAAGAATTAAATAATCATGAAGTAATGCATAATAATTCCGAAAAGATATGGGCAGGCATTAGTCAAAATTCTAATAATATTAGTGGAATGGAAAATTTAAATATTGAAGTTTCAGCAATGCAATTTGCATTTTTATTTAATTACCCAAATGGAGAATTTATATCTGGAGAACTTCACGTACCAGTAAATGAAAAAATATCTATCAAAATGGAATCTAAAGATGTAATTCATGCTTTCTGGGTGCCTGAGTTTAGGATTAAACAAGATATTATTCCAGGACAGCCAACTGTTTTAAATTTTACTCCCACTAAGGTTGGTAAATACCCAATAATTTGCGCTGAATTATGTGGACCATATCATGGCGGAATGAGAGCTTCAATAATAGTTGAAGAGGTCTCTGATTATGAAGAATGGTTTAACCAAAATAAAAAAACAAGTGCCTAATTATGACAATACTAATTAATTCTAAAAATGAACAAAAAGAGAGTCTTCAACCTAAAGGATTACTAAGATATTTCAGTTTTAGTCTGGATCACAAAGTTATTGGAATTCAGTATTTGGTCTGTGGCTTCCTTTTTTATTTAGTTGGTGGGAGTTTGGCTAGCGCAATCAGAATTGAGTTAGCAAGTCCAATGTCTGACTTTATGCCAAGAGATGTTTATAACCAAGTTCTTACATTGCACGGAACAATAATGATTTTCCTCTGGATTGTTCCAGTAGTTAATGGAGCCTTTGGAAATTATTTGATACCTTTCTACGTTGGTGCAAGAGATATGGCTTTCCCAAGATTAAATGCGGTAGCTTTTTGGTTAATTCCTCCGTCAGGATTAATGCTCATAACAAGTTATTTTGTTGATGGAGCTGCTCAAGCAGGATGGACAGCATATCCTCCATTAAGCATAACGACTCCTCAATCAGGACAAATTATTTGGATATTAAGTGTACTTTTGCTTGGTGGAAGTTCAATCTTTGGAGGTATAAATTTTATAGCCACAATTCTTAAATTAAGAAGACCTGGATTAAAGCTGATGCAATTGCCTATGTACTGTTGGGCAATGCTTGGTACTAGTATACTTGTAGTCCTTTCTACTCCTGTTTTAGCAGGTACATTAATACTTCTTAGTTTTGATATAGTCGCAAATACTGGTTTTTTCAATCCTGTTCTAGGAGGAAATGTAGTTGTATATCAGCATTTATTTTGGTTTTATTCTCACCCTGCAGTTTATATTATGGTTCTGCCCGCTTTTGGATTAGTAAGCGAAATATTACCAGTTCACTGCAGAAAACCTTTATTCGGCTATACCACTATGGTTTTTTCAATAATGGGAATAGTTGTTCTAGGACTTGTAGTTTGGGCGCACCATATGTTTACCAGTGGTACCCCCCCATGGATGAGATTATTTTTTACGATAGCCACTGCATTTATTGCTGTTCCAACAGGAATTAAATTTTTTAATTGGGTAGCGACAATGTGGGGTGGGAAAATATCTATTAATAGTGCAATGTTATTTTCCTGTGGATTTATACTAAATTTCGTTTTTGGTGGAATAACAGGAGTGGCATTAGCCCAAGTACCATTTGATATTCATGTTCATGACACTTATTTTGTAGTAGCTCATTTTCACTACATAGTTTATGGAGGATCAGTTTTTGTTATCTTTTCATCTATCTATCATTGGTTCCCAAAAGTTTCTGGAAAGTTATTAAATGAAAAGTTAGGAATTTTGCATTTTGCTATTACATTTATCGGATTTAATTTATGTTTTGCTCCTCAACATTGGCTTGGACTTAATGGGATGCCTAGAAGAGTGGCAGAATATGATCCACAATTTCAATTAATTAATCAAATAAGTAGTGTTGGAGCCCTTTTAATGGCAGTAAGCACAATCCCTTTTCTTCTAAATATATTTTTAAGCATAAAGAATGGGAGAAAAGCGGGAGATAATCCATGGAATGCACTAACTCCTGAATGGCTCACATCATCTCCTCCGCCTGTTGAGAATTGGGAGGGAGAAGCCCCATTAGTAGAAGAACCCTATGGTTATGGTAAACCAATTATCTCTGAATAAAAAAGAAATTCACAACTAAATCTAATGACAAGTATTGAAAAATCATCTGAAATAAAAAAAAGCTTAGAAATTGAAGAGCCTCATGAAGATTTTCGTATGTTTGGATTGATCACTTTCTTAATAGCGGATGGAATGACTTTCGCTGGATTTTTTGCTGCTTATCTTACTTATAAGGCAGTTAATCCTCTTCCAGAAGGTGCAATTTATGAACTTGAACTACCAATACCTACTTTAAATACAATTTTATTACTTGTAAGTAGCGCAACATTTCATAAAGCGGGCAAAGCTCTTGCTAATAAAAAAAATATAGATTCTCAAAAGTGGTTATTGTTTACAGCCTTTTTAGGTGTAACTTTTCTAGTTTGCCAATTGTTCGAATATTTTCATTTGCCATTTAGCTTAACTGATAACTTATTTGCAAGTACTTTTTATGCTCTGACAGGTTTTCATGGATTACATGTGACTCTAGGGACTTTAATGATTTTCATCATTTCATGGCAAACTAGATCTAATGGCGGAATAATTTCCTATAAGAATAAGTTTCCATTAGAAGCTGTTGAACTATATTGGCATTTTGTAGATGGAATTTGGGTGGTTTTATTTATTATTC
>CAYSSQ010000049.1:0-6964 GCA_964433825.1 uncultured Prochlorococcus sp.
CATCTCCTGTGCATCATCCTTTGATATATATTGTTCAGATTTTTTATTTTTCATTTTAATTAGTTAATTAATCAAAATTCTAAAATATTATTTAATTAAAGGAGGTTATGACGAATTAGTGTTTTTACGAAAAATTAAAAAAAATTTACGAATTAAAAGTAATATGATGCAAAAATATAATTATTATAAATATTGTAAATAAATAGAATTTCATTCAAAAAATCTTATGGATATTAATGAAAATATTGATTTATTAAATAGCTTTTTTATTTTTAAAAGATTTTCAAAAAATCAAAGAATAGAGATTATAAATATAGCTAAGGTATCAAAGAATTTTGATGAATTAAATGAAAATTTAAACTGGGACTATAAATATAAAAATATAAAATAAACATTAAGAATTTTTTTTATACTCATCTTTTGAATAACATTAAAAAAGAGTATAGTTTTCTGTGAAATTTAGTAAAAAACAAAATCCTAATGAATCAAAGATAAATTATCACACCAAAAATGATTGTTCAGTAAGTAAAGCTAGTAATGAAATAATGATACATAGGATAACAGGAGGAAAAGATATAGAGTTCCCTTTCTCCTCCCTCATTAGAGAGCAAAGTTAATTTGTTTTTATATTAATTGTTTTTATTAAGATAATTTTTATTAAGTAAACTTTAAATTTTTATAAAATTAAGGCCATTTTATCCATTCTTATCTTATTTATATGATGAAATTATAATGATTTAATTATGAGTGGGGATAATTTATATGGCAAACAACCTATTAGATTCTATTCTGAAGAATTTACTATTACAAAACTTATTCTAATTAAAAAACATTTTAATTCGAAATACGATAATAAATTTTCTGATAATTCAAATCAAATAATTCCAAAGTAGAGAAATTTTTTAAATATAAGAAAAACCATATTTTTAATTATTTTCATTAAAAATATTTAATATTTTTAATCTTTTTAAAAGATTTTCTTCTTTCCAAATTAAACCTATTTCATCTTCTCTTACTGGTTTTGCATCATAAGCTAAAAACCAAAGTAAAAATGCAAATGGTAATGCTAAAAGTTCCATTTTATTTAATTGACATATATTTAATATAGTGCAACACTATAAATGCGCAAGTGTTACACTCTAATTTTTTTTATGCCTTCCCAGAGAAAGAGAATTGGCTTTCTACCCACAGCTGAAGTACAAGAAATTATTAATAAAATTTGTGCATCAGAGAATATAAGTCAATCAAAAGTAACAGGGATATTAGTTAAAGAAGCATTAAATGCAAGGAATTTAAGAAAAACTAACCAAGAACCTAGCGATGTTAGTGAAAATACTAGTGATAATGAATTTAATTTAGTTAAGGAATTTCTTGAATATAAAAGATTCAAAATAATGTTTAAGAGGGCAATTTCAGAAGAAGCAAAGTAGTGTCACAGATATTATTATGAATATTAAATAGTGTGACTCTTTTATATGCCCTCTATTTGGGTGATTTAAATTAACTATATTCAGAAGAGGAAAATAATTAATTTATTTATTACCTTAGTAATCTCAAAACAGATTTAGAATTAAGAGAGATAAATGTATAAAATTGGCGTGCTCTTAGATACATGAATATATTTTCTTAAGATAATAGGATGGCAATATTATAAAAATATATTTATATAAAAATAGTTGATTTTTCTATTATGAAATTTTCTTTAGATAGATTCCTATGTTGGTTATTGATACGTTCTGTAGAAATATATTATGGAGACTCTTTAAAAAATTTAGTCATATCTGATAAATTTAACAGATAATCAATTAATTCTAAAAATAAATAATATTATTATTTAATAAAATGTCTCGAGCGTGACTTGAACACGCGACCTGCGGGCTATGAATCCGCCGCTCTAACCAGCTGAGCTACCGAGACCTAATAATAATATAAATCATCGACAGTAATATTTATGAGATATTTTATTTATTTATTTGTTTATAAGCTTCATATAAAGCCATACCGCATGCAACTGAAAGATTCAAACTTCTTACACCTATATTGTTATTAAATTTTGAAGCTTTATTAGGCATATAAATTGATATTAGTGCTTCGCTTTTATCAATAATTTGATTTGGGAGTCCATTATCTTCTCTCCCAAACAAAAGAATATCATTCTTTTGGAAATTATAATCATGGAGAAATACCCCATTTTTTTTGCTAAATGATATTACTCTATTATTCTTTTGAGAATCTTTAAAGACATCAAAATTTGGATATTTATTAATTTTCATTAAGTGCCAGTAATCTAGACCTGCTCTTTTTAAATGTTTATCATCCAACTTAAAGCCTAATGGCTCTATTAGATTCAGAGTTATATCAAATGCTGCGCATGTTCTTGCGATACTTCCAGTGTTTTGAGGTATTCGCGGCTCAAATAAAGCTATTTCCAATATTATTTTGGTATTTCATAAAATATATTATCTAATTTTATAGCTTTCCCATTAATAGTTAACCAATTTTGTTTGGAAATCTTTGTAATTTCCTTCAATGTAGTTCCTAGCCTATCATTATAAATATTTCCTATCTCATATTCAGAGACTAACCCCCAACCAGTTTGCTCTGCAACAATAATAATTTTACTTTTATATGAACATAGATAATGCATAAAATCTTTTAAATACTCTATCCATTCATCTTCTTTCATTTTTAAACTGTACACAATAAAGCCTCCTAGAGAGTCAATTAATAAAAGACCCTTATCCTGCTGAATAATTGGAATTAAGTTTTCAGTTTCAATTAAATTCCAATTTTTAGGTCTTCTTAATTGATGAATTTTAATTCTGTTCTCCCATGATTTATCGTTTGAATGGTTTTCTGATAAGGCTATATAAGTTACATCTTTATCTTTACATGCTAAAAATTCAGCAAATTCGCTTTTTCCACTTTTTACACCACCGCTAACTAAAATGATATTACTCACTTCAATTTAATCTATTTAATTTGTTCTAGATCTTGAGAAGTACCAAGTAGCTAGAGGAACAACTGATGCAACAAGTAACAATGCAATGACTATATATGTTGCAGTAGATGAAGATTCCATATCTGTAGATCTCATTACATTGAAGTTAGGGTCTACAACAGGGTTATCAATCGCTGATGGCTGACTCTTTTCATAATTTATAACCGTCTTTTGTTGGGAAACTAAAAATTGATTAAAAATTGATGATGAATTTAATGCATAACTCTGTATTGGAGCAAAAGTTAAAGAAAATATTATAAGAATAAAAGATAATGCTTTATTAAGGAAATTTTTCATTTCAAAAATTAACAACTTATATATATTAAAACTATTAATGTGAGTTTTGTGGGAATAAAATTAAATAAAATGATTTTATTATTCTTGAAAATTTATTTTTAAAGAATTTTATGAACTTTAATGGTAAAAATGTAATAATTCTTGGATCAATCATTTTTATATTGCAGCTAATTAATTTCGCTTCTATTAATCAAATAAGTCCCGAGGTTGAGAGAGCACAAATATTAGCGGCATTAGCTTCCATTATTATTATCTTGATCGGATTACTGTTTCAAAGAATTTCACCTATATCAGGAGAAAAGGTTGACTTAAAAGGTGATAATGGTTTTATTTTTGATCCAAATATTCCTAAAGTTTTATTAGATGAATTAGCTTGGGGATCTGAGGCCGTTCTAACATCAACTGCTGCAGCAACAATTTTAATTAGTAATAAAGGAAGAAATATTCTTAAGAGAGGTATAATTTCTAAGAGAGATTTTGCACCCAAAGACATTTGTTTGAGATGTTTAGAAGAAAATAAGTTTATATCACTAGTTAATACTAAGTTTTATCCTGGAAGCGAAGAATTTGACGATTTTTGCAAAGAAATTCCATCTGTATTAGTAATACCTGTAAATAAGGAGTGTTTTATTTTAGTGGGAGGATGGTCTTCAAGATGTTTTACAAAATCAGATGAAAAATGGATTATGAACTGGGCAAAAAAACTTCTAGTACTATTTAACGAGAATAATTTCTAGAAAACTAATCTTGACTTAACTTTATCATTTTCTGATTCAAATATAACATCTTTAGTTATAATATTGTAGTATGCATTTTCTGAACTTACATTATATTTTTTTATACTATCTTCATCATTATAATTATATTTAACAGGATCATAAAATATTATAATATCGGATTTTTTGTCTAATAAAGCCTTACTAGAATTTAAATTAATAACATTATTTACTAGTTCAACATTACCCTCCAATATAAATTCGGACTCATCTATATTCCAGAATAATTTATTTGATCTTATAATAGTTTTATCATTATTAAAATCATTTATCTCTACATTTCCATTTAATTCTATAAATTTATTATTAAGTAATTTAGCACTATCAGAATTAACATTATATTTAACTTCCTCGTCTTCAAAAAATTTAATATTAGTTTTATTAAATAAGTAAGAATGATCGGTTTGATTAAAAACTGAATATGGACTATCTAACATATAAAGTTTTTTTCCATTTTTAGAATAATGGTTTAAATTAAATTTTTCAATTTTAAGAATTGATTTATTAATGTTATTTGTATTTATATTACATCCTGATATAATTAAAGAAAATAAAATACAAATAAAGTATAAAAATTTATTCATAATCTAACTTATTAATGATAGGAACAGGTTTAGGTAAATCACTTAATTCAGCTAATAATCCCCATTTTAAACATTCTTCCCAGTTCTTATTATCAAAATTAATATCTCCTAATTGTTTTAAAATCTTAATAGAAAAATCAGGCAATATAGGTTTTAAAAGTGTACCGATAATTCTTGTTGCTTCTAGAACATTATAAATAATTATCTTCACTTCATTAATATTACTTTCATCTTTAATTAATGACCAAGGTTCTTTTTTATTAAGGTAGAGGTTTACTTTAATTGCAAAGATTAATATCTCATTAGAAGCTTTATCTATTTTATAGTTATCAAAATAATTTAAATAATTCTTTATAGAATTATTAGCTATTTCAATGATTTCACTATTATTTTTGTTATTAATTGAGGGTGTTTTATTATTAAACCATTTTCGAGACATTGATGATGTTCTATTTAATAAATTCCCTATGGTATTTGCTAAATCATTATTAATAATGTCTACAAATCTTCTGTCTTGGAAGTCACCATCACTTCCTAACGATATATCTTTGAGTAGATACCATCTTACTGGCTCCTCACCATATTTGTTAAGTAAAATTTCAGGGTCTAATACATTACCTAAACTTTTACCCATTTTTTGACCTTCTCTAGTTAAGAATCCGTGACCTATTATTTTTTTTGGAGGTTTCATTCCAGCAGAAATTAGCATTGCTGGCCAATATATTGCGTGAAATCTAAGAATATCCTTACCAATTATGTGAAGATTAGCTGGCCATCCAGAATCTATTGATAGGTCTAAAGAATGATTCTTCTCCCCAAATGAAATCGCACTTAAATATCCTAGCAAAGCATCAAACCAGACATAAAATGTATGATTTAAATGATCAGGTACCTTAATTCCCCAATTTAGATTAGTTCTAGAAATTGAGAAATCTTTTAAACCTTTAGAGACGAAATTAATAATTTCTTTTCTTCTCTCTTTAGGCTCAATAAATTCATGATCTTGAATCAATTCCTCTATGTCCTTCTGATACTTTGATAGACGAAAAAATAAATTAGTCTCATTCTTCCATTCAAGATTTTTTTTGTGAATTGGACACTTTTGTGAGGGTAAATTATCAGGATTATCTTTAAACTCTTCGCATCCGACACAGTACCAACCTTTCTGAACCCCCATATAAATGTCATTTGAGGCTTTTACCTTTTCGTAAAATTCATATACGATTTTTTCATGCTCCTTTGATGTGGTTCTAATAAATTTGTTAAATGAAATATTCCATTCAAGCCAATTTTTTTTAAATATATTAGAAATCTCATCACAATGTTCTTGTGGCGATATACCATTTTCTAGAGCAGTTCTTTGAATTTTTAAACCATGTTCATCAACTCCAGTAATAAAAAGAACTTTTTCTCCTTTTAATCGTTTATATCTTGCTATTGAATCACAAATAATTGTTGTATAAACACTACCAAGATGAGGCTTATCATTTACATAATATAAAGGTGTTGTAATAGTAAAATTCATCAATTTATTTTTTTTTATATTAACAAATTATTAAATCAAAAATAATCCAAAACTAATTTATAAATTCTAAAAGATTTGAATTTTGATTATGATTATATTTAATTTTATAAACTTTATTAGGATATGTATCTATTGAAATATATAACTTTATAAGCAATTCTAAATTATAGGAAGTGAAGAATACTAATGCAATATTTTTTCTATAATTTATCCATCTTATAAATATTATTTTATATAATTTATCCATTTTATTTTGAAAATATAATTTAAGATAAAAGAGCTTATTCTCCTTAGTTATATTATTATTTTCTTTCTGTTTTATTTTACTTAATTCAATTTCATTATTTATAACTTCCTCGCTTAAAATTTTTTTATTATTCATACTTAAATATAGTTGCCTTTGTACTATTAGATCAAGATATCTCCTTAGAGGAGATGTTGATTGAACATATGAATCTAATCCAAGAGTTTCATGAATATCGGATTTTAATGATATATAGCTTTTTCCTATAAATTGTTTGAGGATAATATATTTAATCGGACTATTGAAGTTTCTTTCCAATATAT
The DNA here is from genome assembly GCA_964433825.1 of uncultured Prochlorococcus sp. Taxonomy (GTDB): domain Bacteria; phylum Cyanobacteriota; class Cyanobacteriia; order PCC-6307; family Cyanobiaceae; genus Prochlorococcus_A. The sequence goes on from CAYSSQ010000049.1 coordinate 6,751, forward strand.
TTTTGGAATCACAATTTATTTTCTGCAATCTAAAAGGTGCAGGGATATTTTTTTTCTTTAAATAATCACTTGTTACATATCCCATTAGAATCATAGCTTCAGAGACTAATTTATGAGCTTGTGTTATTTCTATTGTTTCGATAGAAATCGATTTGTTATCACATAAAATCTTAGAATAAGTATTATTAAATGTTATGGCACCTTTCTTTTTTCT
>CAYSSQ010000050.1:0-6781 GCA_964433825.1 uncultured Prochlorococcus sp.
GAAGAATATTTAAAAGAGACAAAAAAAGTCGTAGAAGAGGCATTAGATTTTTCTTTAGGGCCAGAGAATCCTGAAATTCTTAGAGAATCTATGAGATATTCACTCTTGGCAGGAGGGAAGCGAATACGTCCTATTTTATGTTTAGCATCATGCTCTTTAGCAGGGGGGGATCCATCTTTAGCAGTTCCTACTGCAGTAGCAATTGAAATGATCCACACGATGTCACTCATACACGATGATTTACCCGCTATGGATAATGATGACTTAAGAAGAGGACGTCCAACCAACCATAAAGTCTATGGAGACGCAATTGCGATATTAGCGGGCGATGCATTGTTAACGAGAGCTTTTGAGATGGTCTCGTTGAGAAGTCCTGGAGTCGATTCTAGACGGCTGTTAAATGTAGTTGGTGAACTTTCATTGGTTGCAGGGGCTCCTGGGCTTGTAGGAGGGCAAGTAGTAGATCTTGAATGCGAAGGTAAGGAAGTTGATTTAGAGACTCTTGAATATATCCATCTACATAAAACTGGAGCTTTATTAAAAGCTTGTGTAAGAACAGGAGCAATGATTGCAGGAGCAAATGATAAGCTTCTTGAGGCATTAACCACTTATGCAGAAGGTATAGGTCTGGCTTTTCAAATTATTGATGATATTCTTGACCTAACCTCAAGCAGTGAAACTCTTGGTAAAACAGCAGGCAAGGATCTTATCGCTGACAAAACCACTTACCCTAAATTATTGGGAATGGAGGAATCAAAGAAAAAAGCTTTAAATCTAGTAAAGAAAGCTAAGGAAGCTATTTACCCTTATGGCCCAGAAGCAAAGTACTTGATTTCATTAGCAGACTTCATAACTAATAGAGATAGATAAGGAGTACTTTAAATTTTGACTAATTTAGTAGAAATATTTAATAATCAATTGCTCTTTTGGAGTTTGATAGCTTGCTTTACAGCTCAATTATTAAAAATAATATTTAATCTCATTTCAGAAAAGGAATTAAGATTTGGTGTCATATTTGAGACAGGAGGGATGCCCTCTAGCCATTCAGCATTAATAACTGGAGTTACTTCTGGAATAGGATTGGATTTAGGATTCAATAGTTCATTATTTGCTCTTTCAGTATGCATCTCTTTAATTGTTATGTATGATGCAAGCGGAATAAGAAGATCCGCAGGATTACAGGCAACTCAAATAAATAAGCTCTCAAAAGAACTTACTGATCATTCATTTATTGATTTAAAAGAAACACTTGGACATACTAAAACTGAAGTCTTTGTTGGCGCGATTATTGGTCCTTTAATAGTTCTACCTGGAATAGTTTTACTAGGATCTCCTCAAAATTTATTTAGTTTGCTATTAAGTTAAAGTTTATTGTGAATATCTTTCAACAATTCTTAGAAAATTTTTAGCTGCATGTGGATTACTTGGTAAGTGTAAATGTACCCAACTCGCATGTATATTTTCAGAAGCCCATCCTTCATTTTTAGTCTTGTTGCCCCAAGAATTAATCTCCCATGGAGAAGTAAATTTACTAAGTGAGTTATTTTTGTTGATTCTTCCTTTTAAATATTTTTCTTCAATTTGCCAATAATGAAATTCATGGCCTCTAAAAATTTGATTTTTTTTAACCAATTGTGTATCTTTTAATCCTTTAATATATCTATATCCGACAGATAATTTTCCTTTTTTTGAATTAAAAGGAATTATCTTTGCCATTTCATAAACTTTTTCAGATGCATCTTTAATTGATTCGCCAAGAAGCATCATTCCACCACATTCAGCATAAATATAACCTTTTTTATGAAATTTCCTCAAAGACTCTAAACTCTTTTTTGATGAACTAATGTGTTTAGCATATTTTTCAGGGAATCCCCCTGGGATAATTAATATTCTGGCCTCATTTGGAATCTCTTTATCATTAAATAAATCCCAAGAAACTAAAGGTATTCCTTTTTCTTCAAAAAATTCTTTAGTCTCGGGATATTGAAAGTGAAATATTTTATCCTCAGCAATAGCAATTGGGTTACACCTTTGCATTTTAAAATCATAATCAGAATTTTCTATCAAACTATTCTCTACATTTGTTGGTAGTAAGAATTTTTTAAGTATCCTCATATCTAAATGTTTCTCAGCAAATTGAGCAAAATAATCAACATCTATATTTTTTTCTACATCTAGAGGGGAAATGATTCCTAAATCAGCTTTTTTTAGAACAATTTTTTTATTTGAAGGAAGAAAGCCAATAATCTCAATATTTTGATTTTCAAAAACCTCTTTAATAAGTACTTTATGACGCTCTGAATTTACATTATTAAAAATAACTCCTCTTATAGAAATTTTTTTATCAAAAGACCTAAACCCATTTATTAACGGGAGAAGAGAAGCTGCCTGCCCTTTAGCGTCAACAACAAAAATTATTGGTAAATTTAAGACTTTTGCTATATTTGCTGTACTTGAGAATTGAGTTGAGCCAAGACCATCAAAAAGCCCCATTGCTCCTTCAATTAAAGACAGATCACATTTATTTGAATATTTTATAAAAGTTTTCTTTACCCAATTTTTACCACTTAAAAAAATATCTAAATTTCTACAAATAGGTTGTCCTATTGAACTCAATTGTTGCTGATCTAAATAATCAGGACCCACCTTAAATGTTTGTAATTTTAGTCCTCTTGAATAGGCCCAGCATGATATTAACAATGTGAGAGTGGTCTTACCGCTATCGGTAGAAGGCGCGGAAATAATACAAGACATTTAGCTTAATTTAATGAAAAGCCTCATAAATCTCTTGCGCGATTTTAATTGTATTTTCAAAAAGGGGGCTAGTATTACCTCTACTACTTCTTAAAAGTTGGCTGACATCTCCTTCAGATGGCAGAAGAGAATTCGGAACAACCTCTTCGATAAGATGCATATCTGCCATCCCTCCAGACTCTAATCTACTACATTCTGCCGATTCACATCCAAGAATAATACAAGTATTTTGCTTGGGATTCTTACTTATTTTTGAGATTAATCTCAAACCAATTACTTGCCCACAGTGAATACTAGGATTTCCTAATGGAAGAGGATTTATTGAAATCTTTATTTCTTCTCCATTAGTTCTAACAAAAAAAACATTCGTAAAGTCAGTTCCTTTATTAATTTTCTTAAATCTCCAATTCAATTTATCACTAATCCATGAAATAAGAAAAAGTGCTTGAATTACATGTTCTCCCTCAATATCAATATCAATATCGCTGATATGATCAAGAATTTCTCTTCTAGAAGGGGGATCAAATATCATAGCTAAAGATTCTCTCCAACTTTTTAGTCTTACCCAATTCAAATCATTTATCGCTTTATTTGATTTCAAAGCATTATTTAAAACATATAAACATCTTTTAATCGAGCCATTTGCAGTATCAATAATCAGTCTACTTCCACTTTTAAGAAAAAAATCAAAAACTTCAGGAGAATCATCAAGACTACTATTCCACCATAACCACGACGGGAGTTCCTCAATTGAAAGCTTATTTACAAGTTCTAGCCCTTCAGAATAAATAGATTGAGTTCCTCCTCTTATTACAACAAGATCTCCACAAATAGGTTGTTTACTTGAATCATCGCTTAAAGGACAATACGCTGATACAAATGTTTTTATTCCAGCGTGTTCATTTAAAGTAGGTGCAAGTGTAATTAGCCTCCTTGGATTTAGTGTGCTAATTGAAGATTCAAAAAACTGCCCTCTAAGATCTTCTGAAGTATCATTAGCTATATTTTTTTTTAAAATATCAATTAATTTTTTGCTGTAGAGAGAAGTTGCTAAAGGGAGTCTATTCTTTAAAATTAAATCTTTTGCAGTATTAATAATTTCTTGACTTAAATTACCAGTTATAGGTCCATTTATAAAATCGTTTATTACTAGACATTGCTCCAGCCATGAGGGTTGCCAAACAACCAGAGAAAAAGTATTTGCGCCTAATGAATACTCATTCTCTGAAATCCAAAGTTTACTAAGATAGCTAGAAATCTCCTGAGGGGGTAACTCTAATGGAGTTTGAAGTGTTAATTGAGGTTTCATTTTCTTATATTAAGGCCTCCGCCAAAAAATATTGTCTTTAGAAAGTAATTGATCTGCTTCGGGAGGTCCCCAAGTCTTTGACTCATATTTACAAATTGGAAGTTTCCAAGGAGCATTTTCCATTAATTCAATTAAAGGAGTATATAGTTTCCAAGCAGCCTCAACTTCATCGCTTCTTGTAAACAAGGTTGGATCTCCAAGCATAGAGTCAGCCAAAAGTCTTACATATCCTTCATCGGATGGTTCTCCAAAGGATTCATCATATGAGAATTCCATTTCAACTGGGCGGGATTTCATTCCTGACCCCGGGGACTTAACTTCAAATTTAAAAGTAGCTCCCTCATTGGGTTGGATTCTCAGAATTAATTGATTAGGAGATGGATTAATTATTGTTGATTCAAATAAATGAACTGGAACATCTTTGAATGTCAAAACAATTTCTCCTAACCTTTTGGGAAGTCTTTTACCAGTTCTGAGATAGAAAGGGACACCCTGCCATCTCCAATTATCTATAAAAACCTTTGCAGCAATATATGTTTCAGTCATGCTGTTAATATTGACACCTTCTTCATCTCTATAAGCTTTAAGTGGATTAGAAAAGTTTCCACCTTTTCCGTACTGCCCCCTTATGCAACATTCCCATGGTTTATTCTCATTTGCAAGCTTTGATGCTTGCAAAACTTTAGCTTTCTCATTTCGAATAGCCTCTGGATCAAATTTACCTGGTGGTTCCATTGCTGTTACAGCAAGCATTTGAGTCAGATGATTTTGAAGCATATCTCGAAGCGCTCCAGAAGTCTCATAATAACCAGCTCTATCTTCTACACCAACTGTCTCTGATGAAGTTATTTGAACACTAGATATATAATTTCTATTCCAAATAGGTTCGAATATTGTATTAGCGAATCGAAGTACCAAAATATTTTGAACAGTTTCCTTCCCTAAATAATGATCAATACGAAAGATTTGACTTTCATCTGCACAACTTTGAACAATGCTATTTAGCTTTTTAGCACTTGAGTAATCTCTTCCAAAAGGCTTCTCAATCACTAGCCTACTCTTTTTAGGATCATTTATTAACCCTGCTTTTTTTAAAGCTTTACATCCACTCCCATAATAATTTGGAGAGACCGATAAATAAAATGTTCTATTACCATGTGTTGCCTGATTCTTATCAATTTCTGCTAATCTTGTCGCAAGTTTAATAACATCATCCTCTTTTTGTAAATCAACTGGTTCGTAAAAAAGATATTTAGAAAAGTTAAGCCATTCTTTTTCATTCTTTGATATTTGTTTTTCTAATTTGATAGACATTTTTGCTCTAAACTCTTCATCATTCCATGGCCTTCTTGCGCAACCAACGATAGCGAACTCACTTGGGATCCTCCTTTGTAAGAAAAGTTCAAATAAAGCAGGAATTAGCTTTCTATGAGTAAGGTCGCCACTAGCTCCAAAAATAATTAAGCATTGTGGTGGTATAACTCTTTCTTGCCTTAAACCTATCCTTAAAGGATTACTTAAAGATTGATTCATATTTATTTAGATACTATCTATTGATAAATTCATCGAATTTTTCAATTAAAGCCACATTATGTGTCTAAACCAAAAAGTAATGTGAAAGCAAAATCTTTAAAAAACTTAAAACTTTAATAAGTTTCTACGTGCCAGCGTCCTGCTTTTTTAAGTTGAGGTCTTAGTTCAGACCAATTCAAACCTTTTGCCTCTGCAGCCTTTGTCATAGCTTCATCAATACCAGGTTCCATTCCTTTCAAACCACATAAATAAATATGTGTTTTTTCATCCTCAATCATATTAAATAATTCATTCGCTGATTCCAAAACTCTATCTTGAATATACATTCTGCCGCCTTTAGTATTTTGTTGTTCTCTGCTTATAGCTTTTGTGTATTTAAAATTATCTGGAAAATTTTGAAGATATCCTTGCAAATCTTCTTCATATAGAAGGTTTGCAGATTTCGGAGCTCCCATAAATAACCAAGCCTTTCCTTTGAAATTCCATTTATTTTTTTCTCTTTCTGAAGGTTCAAACATACGTCTTAAATAGGCTCTCATTGGTGCAATCCCTGTGCCTGTGGCCAACATAACTATATTTGCATTTTCATCTTCAGGCAGCAACATCTCTTTACCAACAGGACCTGTAATTTTTACTTTATCTCCTGGTTTAACATCACATAGATAAGTTGAACATAAACCATTAATAGTTTGTCCATCCTTTTCATATTGCAGTTGTCTAACACATAAAGATACTGAGTTTCCTTCGAAATCATCACCATGTCTTGTACTGGCAATAGAATATAGTCTTAATTTATGAGGTTTTCCATTTGCATCTTCGCCTGCTGGCATAATACCTACACTTTGACCTTCAACATATCTAAGAAAAGGATCTCCCCCAGATAGATCAAAAGTTATATGATTAACTCTACCAATTGCACCTTCTTTAAGAAGACTGTAGTTTTCTTTTACAGTTCCTACAAATGGCATTTTTGGGCGATAGGTATTTACGGGTACATCCGGGTGTTTCATTTTCTTTAAGGGCTTTTGATCAATTTTAGTGTTTTCTTTTGTTTTTGGAGCCACTGTTTTTGTTTCTGGACTTATTGATAAAGAAGATGCTTTTTCTTTTTGAGTAGTTTCATCTTTCTTTGAAAATTCATTTTTCAGTACTTTTGTATCAGCAACTTTTGTATCGACAACTTTT
>CAYSSQ010000051.1:0-6685 GCA_964433825.1 uncultured Prochlorococcus sp.
AAAATTTTATGGAAACTCATATTACTTCAATAATAGTTTTCATTTTAATAATAATCTTCGCGATAATTCATAGTGGTGGTGCGGCTTTGAGGAATAAAGCAGAATTAATCATGGGGCCTAGATTATGGCGATTATGTTTTGTATCTTTTAGTTTACCTTCAGCATTAATATTAATTGGTTATTTTCTCGCTCATAGATACGACGGTATTAGGTTATGGAATTTTCAAGGAAATAGCTTTGTTTTTTTCGTAGTGTGGATCTTAACAGCGATAAGTTTTATCTTTTTATATCCAGCTACGTATAACTTACTAGAAATACCATCATTATTAAAACCTAAAGTAAGAATCTACAGCACTGGTATTATGCGTATTACAAGGCATCCGCAAGCTATTGGTCAAATTATATGGTGTATAGCTCATTCTTTATGGATTGGAACTACCTTTACGTTAATAACTTCTTTTGGCCTAATTTGTCATCATCTTTTTGCTATTTGGCATGGAGATAAAAGATTGGAATTTAAATTTGGTCAAGAATTTTATAGATATAGAGAAAAAACTTCTATTGTTCCATTCTTAGCAATTATTGAAGGGAGACAAAAACTTAAATTAAAAGAATTTCTTCGGTTCTCGCAACTTGGAATATTAATAGCAATTTTTGTCCTTTGGAGTTCTCATAAATATATAAATATTGCTGTTACAACATTTAATTCTTCCATTTTGTCTGAATTTTTCGATTGGCAGTTTAAAATTGGATTATAATTCACATAAACAATGCCTCAAGCTTCTGAAATTGCCTGGTTGATTCCTGTTTTCCCTTTAATTGGAGCAGTTATCTCTGGTTTAAGTTTGATCAGTATTAATGAAAAGATAAATAAATTAAGAGAAGTTGTAGCTATAAGTCTTCTTTCATTTGTAGGAATTTCAGCAGTAATTAGTTATAAGGCTTTATTCGAGCAAATTAATGGTTATCAATCTGTTGAGAAACTTTTTGTTTGGGCGAGTGCGGGTGATTTTCAAATACCAATGGGCTTCATCTTGGATCCACTTGGGAGTGTAATGCTTTCTTTAGTTACTACGATAACCCTTTTGGTAATGATTTATTCACATGGTTATATGTCCCATGATAAAGGCTATGTGCGGTTTTTTACATATTTGGCCCTATTTAGCAGTTCAATGTTGGGTCTAATTATTAGCCCAAATTTATTAGAAATATATGTATTTTGGGAATTAGTAGGAATGTGTTCTTATCTTCTAGTTGGTTTTTGGTACGACAGAGATGGAGCTGCACATGCAGCTCAAAAAGCTTTTGTGGTTAATAGAGTTGGAGATTTTGGATTATTGCTTGGAATATTAGGCCTTTTTTGGGCAACAAAAAGCTTTGACTTTAATGATATAGCTGTAGGGATCTCTCAATCATTAGCAGATAATTCTTTGCCAAATTGGGCACCTCTATTACTTTGTTTTTTAGTATTTCTTGGCCCAATGGCAAAGTCTGCCCAATTTCCTTTGCATGTTTGGCTCCCTGATGCAATGGAAGGACCAACACCAATTTCCGCTCTTATCCACGCAGCAACTATGGTTGCTGCTGGAGTATTTTTAGTGGCTCGTTTGGATCCTCTTTATACACTATTTCCTACAATGCAATTTATTATTGCTCTAGTCGGAACTATTACTTGTTTCTTGGGTGCATCAATTGCTCTCACCCAAATGGATTTAAAAAAAGGTTTGGCTTACAGCACAGTTTCGCAACTTGGATACATGATGCTAGCAATGGGATGTGGAGCACCACTCGCAGGTATTTTTCATCTAATTACTCATGCTTGCTTTAAAGCTATGCTATTCCTTGGCTCTGGCTCAGTTATTCATGCGATGGAAGAGGTGGTAGGTCATCAACCCATTCTTGCTCAAGACATGAGATTAATGGGTGGGTTGAGGAAAAAAATGCCTTATACATCATCTACATTTTTAATAGGCTGTGTAGCAATAAGTGGTATTCCTCCCCTAGCAGGATTTTGGAGTAAAGACGAGATACTAGGTAATGCATTTATTTCTTATCCTGCTTTTTGGTTTATAGGCTTTATGACTGCTGGAATGACAGCTTTTTACATGTTTAGATTATATTTTTTGACTTTTGAAGGTGAATTTAGAGGAAATAATCAAGAATTAAAAGCTGAATTAATTAATGCGGCAGGTTTAAATATTGATGAAGATAAACATGGCGAAGAATCTCAAGAAGATTTACTACATGGCGATGTTGATAGTGAGGATATTCATGAAGTAGAACACGGTGAAGTCCATGAATCTCCTTGGTCAATGACATTCCCTTTAGTATTTCTTGCTTTTCCTTCGGTATTAATTGGTTTCTTTGGTCTCCCTTGGGATAGTAAATTTATTAATTTATTAAATCCTGAAGAAGCAATAGATTTAGCAAAGAACTTTGATCTTAAGGAGTTTCTCCCATTAGCAATAGCATCCGTTTTAATTGCATCTGGAGGTATTACTATCGCTTATTTAGCTTATTTTGTAAAAAAAATAGATCTTTCAATTTTATTTTCGTCTCGGTTTCCATCAATCAATACATTTTTATCTAAGAAGTGGTATCTGGATGACATTAATGAAAAACTTTTTGTTAAGGGAAGCAGAAGATTAGCTAAAGAAGTATTAGAAGTTGATTCAAAGGTTGTTGATGGCGTTGTGAATCTAACTGGGCTAGTAACTCTGGGTAGTGGTGAGGGCTTAAAGTATTTTGAGACAGGTAGAGCTCAGTTTTATGCATTAATCGTTTTTGGTGGTGTAATTCTACTTGTCGCTATCTTTGGACTTCAGTCATAATGATTGCTTACTAACAAATGTGTGTCTTTTCTGCCATTAGGTAGTAAAAATTCTCATAATTTCTAGACTCTACTTATATGTTATATGGATCTCTATTTCCCTTGAATTATTATTGCTTATCAAATTTTTTCACTTTTAAAATAATGGGTTCAATTGGTGTGGGTTTGTCTCAATTCCCGTGGTTATCTGTATCAATTCTCTTTCCGTTGGCAAGTGCTTTTTTTGTCCCTTTCTTTCCTGATAAGGGGGAAGGGAAAGAAGTTCGATGGTATGCACTTACAATCGCATTAATAACCTTTTTAGTTACTGTAGGTGCTTATATTAATGGTTTTGATATTAACAATGAAAATGTTCAATTACAGGAAAGTATAAATTGGCTCCCTAATTTAGGTTTGACATGGTCAGTAGGAGCAGATGGTATTTCTATGCCCTTAATTCTTTTGACAAGCTTTATAACTGCTTTAGCGGTGTTAGCAGCATGGCCAGTAAAATTCAAACCAAAATTATTTTTCTTCTTAATTCTAGCAATGGATGGAGGACAAATTGCAGTTTTTGCAGTTCAGGATATGCTCTTATTTTTCCTCGCCTGGGAATTAGAGCTGCTTCCAGTCTATTTATTGCTCGCAATTTGGGGAGGTAAAAAAAGACAATATGCTGCTACTAAGTTTATTATTTATACGGCTGGAAGTTCTATTTTTATACTCTTAGCAGCTTTGGCGATGGGTTTCTATGGGAGTTCAGTACCTAATTTTGAATTTTCTCATTTGGCAGAACAAGACTTTAGTCAAAATTTTCAAATTCTATGTTACTCAGGACTCTTAATTGCTTTTGGAGTAAAGCTCCCAATTATTCCCCTGCATACGTGGCTTCCAGATGCTCATGGTGAGGCTACGGCTCCAGTTCATATGCTTTTGGCGGGAATACTATTAAAAATGGGAGGATATGCTCTTTTGAGATTTAATGCGCAATTACTTCCTTTGGCACACGCACAGTTTGCACCTTTGTTGGTGGTTCTTGGAACAGTAAATATTATTTATGCTGCACTTACTTCTTTCGCTCAAAGAAATTTAAAAAGAAAAATAGCTTACAGTTCAATTAGCCATATGGGTTTTGTATTAATTGGCATTGGTAGTTTTAGTGCTTTGGGAACAAGTGGTGCAATGCTACAAATGGTCAGTCACGGATTGATAGGTGCAAGTTTGTTTTTCTTAGTTGGGGCAACTTACGATAGAACAAAAACTCTTAAACTTGATGAGATGGGAGGGGTAGGTCAGAAAATGCGCATTATGTTTGCGTTGTGGACTGCTTGTTCTCTCGCTTCTTTGGCATTGCCAGGTATGAGTGGATTTGTTTCTGAATTGATGGTATTTACGGGATTTGTCACTGATGAGATATATACATTGCCTTTTAGGATTGTTATGGCATCTTTAGCCGCTATTGGGGTGATTTTGACTCCTATTTATCTACTTTCAATGTTAAGAGAAATTTTCTTTGGGAAGGAAAATCAAAAATTAGTAGTAGAGAGAAAGTTAATAGATGCTGAGCCAAGAGAAATTTATATAATTGCTTGTCTCCTTTTACCAATTCTTGGAATAGGTTTATATCCTAGGATTGTAACTGAGAGTTATTCGGCATCTATAAATAATCTAGTAAATAGAGATCTCAATGCTGTAAAAAATTCTATTAAAGGGTTTAGCTTTGCAAGTATTAACGATAAAGAGTTATTAAAAGCTCCTTCAATTTAATTTTTAAATAAATTTAAGATTATTGGCGTAATAGCTAATATATCGATAAATTTAAAATAAGTTTTTTTTTCAAAATATCAGACTCAACATCTATTGATAGGACCAAATTGGGTCCTAGAATGTTGATCAAGTTTCTTCAAGATGCTGCTTCTAGAGGAGAATTGGATCCTTGGGATATTGATGTTATCAGCGTAATTGATAGTTTTTTAGATCAATTTAATCAAAAATTAATAAATTCCTCATATAGTCATAACTCTTATGAGAGGGATTTATCAGAGACAAGTGAAGCTTTTTTTGCAGCATCAGTGTTAGTTAATTTAAAAGCTCAAGTTTTAGAATCTGATGTTTTCCCTGAAGAGTCTTTAGAATATGAAGAAGATACTGAACTGATTGATCAATCTTGGCTAAATCAAAGTTTTGATATACCAAAATATCCAGAAAGATATCTAATAAGAAGATCAGTGGCTCAGCCTATTATTAAAAGATCAACAACTCTTGGAGAATTAGTTAGTCAACTAGAGTCAATAGCTGAAACTATTGAGACTGAAGATATATTATTGATGAAGAGGAAGAGAAGTAAGAAATACTCTGATAGAGCTTTAATAGATCAAGTTAAATCACTTGCTCATAGGGAGAAATTACCCGAGACTACTAAGGCCTTAGGAAAATTTATAGATAAATGGGAAAAAGCATTGCATTGGGTAGATTTCGAATATTTGGTAATTAAATGGAAAACAGTTGCAAAAAAAGATTTGGATAAAGATAGGTTAGGGGTATTCTGGGCTTTACTATTCCTTTCATCTCAAAATAGAATTGAATTAAAACAAACGCATTCTCTTTATGGTCCAATAAAACTAAAAAGAGTTCTTCCTGAGGGTGGTTTAGCCCAATTACCTATTGATAATTTGGAAGTGACAGATACTTCTCCGACCGCTGCATAGAGGTTTGGGAGAAATAACGTTTAATCTTAGATGAGGATTTTTAGATGGCAATGAAGGCAATGATACTAGCAGCTGGTAAGGGTACACGCGTACAACCTATTACGCATATTATTCCTAAACCAATGATTCCAATTTTGCAAAAGCCAGTAATGGAGTTTTTATTGGAATTATTAAAAGAGCATGGCTTCAAAGAAATCATGGTTAATGTCTCACATTTAGCTGAGGAGATTGAAAATTACTTTAGAGATGGGCAAAGATTTGGTGTAGAGATTGCCTATAGTTTTGAAGGAAGAATTGAAGACGGGGAATTAATAGGTGATGCTTTGGGATCTGCAGGAGGATTAAAAAAAATTCAAGATTTTCAAAATTTTTTTGATGAAACATTTGTAGTTTTATGCGGCGATGCATTGGTTGATTTAGATTTGACTGAGGCTGTTAAAAGACATAAGCAAAATGGTGCCATTGCAAGCTTAATTACAAAAAAGGTCCCTAAAGAACAGGTCTCAAGCTATGGTGTTGTTGTTACTGATAATGAGGGGAAAGTTAAAGCTTTCCAAGAGAAACCATCTATTGATGAAGCTCTAAGTGACTGCATTAATACTGGTATCTATTTATTTGAACCCGAAATTTTTGATCATATACCTTCAGGTCAAAAATTTGATATTGGAGCTGACCTTTTCCCTAAACTTGTGGCAAAGGAATTACCTTTTTATGCACTGCCTATGGATTTTGAATGGGTTGACATTGGGAAAGTTCCTGATTACTGGAGTGCTATAAGAAGCGTATTACAAGGGAAGGTAAGGCAAGTTGAGATTCCAGGGAAAGAGATAAAAAGTGGAATTTTTACAGGTTTAAATGTAGCTGCAAATTGGGATAAAATTAATATTAAGGGACCTGTTTATATTGGTGGGATGTCAAGAATTGAGGATGGAGCTACTATTATAGGGCCTTCGATGATAGGTCCCAGTTGTTGTATTTGCGAGGGAGCAACAATAGATAATTCAATTATTTTTGATTACTCTAAAATTGGCAAAGGGGTGCAATTAGTAGAGAAACTTGTCTTTGGCAGATATTGTGTGGGGAAAAATGGAGATCATTTTGATTTGAAGGATGCCTCACTTGATTGGTTAATTACTGATTCAAGAAGAATGGATTTATCTGAGCCTTC
>CAYSSQ010000052.1:0-6637 GCA_964433825.1 uncultured Prochlorococcus sp.
CAAAAGGTATGGAATTAAGCAATCAAATATTAGTTTCTATGTTTGAATGGTGGGAGAAAGTCAATTAAGATTATTAATCAACTCATTTTTATCATCATAACCACTTCAAGAATTTCAATAATAATTCTTAAAGCAAACCTTTCGAAATTGGTAGTTTTCCAAAAAAAGTAAGTTTTCCTCTTATTTTAATTCTTAATGAAGACTTCTTGGGATGCATTTATCATCAGTTTGATTTGTTCCTTGCATGTATTATTTAAAAGCTTCTTTTTTGCCAATAAAATAAATATATATTCTTAAGGTTCACTGCTCAGACTTGTTATGAAAAAAACTAATGAAAAATTTATTTAATAAGAAAGTGAATAGAATTAAAAATATATCAAAATTAATCTATTAATAAAACAAATTCAGTAAGGAAAAATTCTTGCAATATAGAAATTTATTTTTCTAAACAAATTAGAATTGTTGAGAATAGATATATATTAAAATTTTAAATTCTACTTTTTTATGACTATCAATACATTTCTATTACTTTTATTAGTTATAGCTAACTATACAAACTTATTCTTAAATATAAAAAACAGAAGGAAATAAACAATTATAAGGTGTCAATTACTTATAAATTTTTACTTTTTAATTTATCTAAGAGAATTATTTCGTTAGGAAAAATGGTTTTGGTTAATTAGATCTCTCTGAATCTACCCATTCCTTCAACTTCTTTATAAAAATCTTTTTCCCATTGACTAAGGGTGAACTAAATGGCGGTTGTTTATCAGTCAAGCCGAGCAGATCTGCTGTTACTCTTATTTGGCCATCACAATGGCTGCCTGCTCCGATTCCAATTATTGGGATTTTTAATGCTTCTCTTATATCTTTTGCGAGTAATTCTGGAATATGCTCCAAAACCAATGCAAAACAACCTATCTCTTGAAGTAATAAAGCATCTTCTTTTATTTTTGTTTGCTCAAAATCTTTTTCACCTTGCTTCTTAAGTCCTTGATTAAGAATACTTTGAGGAGTAAGACCTAAATGACCCATTACAGGAATGCCCATACGAACAAGTCTAGATATTACTTTTTTAACTTCAGGCTCAGCTCCCTCTAATTTTATCCCTTTTGCAAAAGTCTCTTTTATTATTCTCCCAGCATGTTCTACTGCTTTGTCTTCTCCACATTGATAACTAAGAAAAGGCATATCACAGATTACGAGAGGTTGAGAGGCCAAATCTTTCTCAAATCCCCGCGAAACAGCATTAGTATGATCAATCATATTAGATATGGTTGCTGGAAGCGTGGTTTTATGACCTAAGGCAACCATAGCTAAAGAATCACCAACCAGTACAATATCTGCACCTGAAGCTTCAGCTATAGAGCCTGTAATAGAATCCCAAGCTGTTAAAGCGATGAGCTTCTTTGTTTGATCCTTATAATGTATAAGTTCTGATGGCAACATAAGAATACTTTCCTTTGTAGAACAAAAGTTGCTATTATAATTTTGACTCGGCCTTTCGCGGCTTTAACGCCTAAATCTGGTCAGGACTGGAAAGTAGCAGCCACAAGGGATGCTTAGAGTAGGCGAGATACCCGGGTCACATAATTTTTATTTTAATTATCATCTCTCTTATTTTGCCTTAATCTTAGAAATTCAGGAATATTTGCTCCAGTGTCTTTATTTTCGGATATATTGTATAAATTTTGGTTGGATAGTCTGCTCTTAAACCCTTGCTGTCTGTTATTTGATGTAGTGTCAAAACCTGTAGCAATTACTGTTACTTGTATTTCCCCTTCCATAGACTCATCAACTACCGCTCCAACAATGATGTTCGCTTCAGGATCAACTACTTCATAAATAGCTTCTGATGCTGATGTCATGTCCTCAAGAGTCATGTCTTTCCCTCCAGTAATATTAATTACGCAACCTTTGGCTCCATTTATTCTGGCAGCTTCTAGAAGTGGACTATTCATGGCTGCTTGGGCCGCCTCTTGAGCTCTTGCTCTTCCTGAACCAATACCTATTCCTAGCAGCGCAGTTCCTGCTTCAGTCATTACTGACCTGACGTCTGCAAAATCTACATTAACTAAACCTGGACAGGTAATAATATCACTAATTCCTTTTACACCCATTCTTAAAACGTCATCAGCATTTCGAAAGGCTTCTTGGAGTGGTGCTCCTGAAATAACATCTTTTAATCTATCGTTTGGAATGACAATTAATGTATCTACATTTTCGGCAAGCCTAGATATGCCTTCCTCAGCTTGACGCATTCTTCTTTTGCCCTCAAAGGAAAAAGGTTTCGTTACTATACCTACAGTCAATGCACCACTCTGTTTTGCAACTTCAGCTACAACAGGAGCAGCACCTGTTCCAGTGCCTCCCCCCATGCCAGCAGCAATGAATACTAGATCTGCCCCTGCCAAAGCTTGTTGAAGATCCTCCTTTGACTCTTCGGCAGCCTTCTGTCCAATACTTGGATTGCCTCCAGCACCTAAACCTCTTGTAAGATTTTGCCCCAATTGCACTCTTTGTTGGGCTGAAGACTGGATTAGAGCTTGCGCATCTGTATTTAGTACTCTAAAAGTAACACCTTCAAGATCACTATCGATCATTCGGTTTACAGCATTACTTCCACCTCCTCCAACACCAATGACTTCGATCTTGGCATTTTGACTAGGAAGGATTTCACTAGATAGATTTAGGTTTGGATTGTTCCCGAAACTCATTGCTAATTAAAAACAAAAAATTTACTCCTGGCTGCATTATGAACTCAGTAAGGGTATCTGTAGGGATTTGTTGATGAAAGTCCTCAAATATATTTTCATAAAATATTTGAGTTTGTGGTGTAAACCCCTGTGATAATTAAATTTATAAAAATGAGATGTGTAAAAAATATTCTCAATTATTAGGGTTTGAACACTTTTAGAGTGGGGTTATTGATATCTGTGAGGTCTAAGTTTTCTATTTTTTTTATAAATTCTTCATCCATCAATTGTTTTCTAATTTCAGATATAAGTTTTAATTGTAAATCTATTTTTTCCGGCTGATTCCCTAAAAATATTTTTCGAAATTTATCTTCTTCTAAGATTATGTTACCTTCCTCAGATATATAAATTACTTTGAGATCTTTATTAATTTTGTATGCTTGGATAATTTTTGATATTGCATTGCGAGATGTATCTTTCCATCCAATAACTTTAAAATCAAATGGTAAATTCTGTTTTGAAATTGCAAATTCTTCATTAATAAAAAAACCTTCTTCATCTATAAAGCCGTTAATGATTTTTTTATGATTTTTTTCTGCATATGCAACTGGATCTCTGATTTCCAAAAGAATTTTCAATCCAAAAGGAAAAAGCTGTCTATTTATGGAAATATTTTTTAAAGATAAATTTTCTTTTAATTCTCGTTCATGCAATTTTGTTTTGATGAAAATTAATTTTTCTGGAAGCATTAGTGATGAATTTTTGACAATGATTTCATCTGTAATAAATTTTGTTCCTGAAATCTTAATATCATTCTGATTGATTTCTTTGAAGACTTGAGTGGATAAAAAAGTAGAACTTAAAAGAAATAAGAAGTAAATATTTAATTTTTGAGATCTTATGATTTTATTATTAATCACAAATCGCAACGAGCTTTTTCCATTAATTGATCCATCCATTCTCTTGCTCTATCGGCATCTGAGAATGGGATATCCATCTCTTTCCCATTGCCAACAAGTCTTAAACGGCATTTGCCTTGTGATTCGTTTGTAAGTGGTGCCTCTCCTGAGGAAAGAGCCATTAATTCAATTAGCTCTAATTTTTTAATTATAAAACTACCTTTATCTTTAAATTCGCCAGCTTCAAAGGCGCTCCAAATTAGTTTCCCTTCTTTTAGAGATGCTGCTCCTGAACTATCTAATTTGCATAATTCTGATCCAATAGCCCATTCTCTAAATAAATTTTGCCTCCTTCTTTCCAACCAGCCAAGAGCTGTTAGAAGAATAAATATCAAAAGTAACGGCAACCAAAGGAGTCCATGTAACATTTGAAAAATTTAGGATTCACTTACTATATCTACCAGTGTAGCGACAAGTTGATCAATTTCTAACCCAGAAGCGGCCCATAACATAGGAAACATACTGCTTGCTGTAAATCCGGGAATTGTATTGATTTCATTAAGGTAAATGCTATTTGTTTCTCTATCAAGAAAAAAGTCAGCTCTTGCAAAACTACTTATATTTAGAGCTTTACAAGCTTCTATAGATAAATTTTGAATAATTTTCTCAGTATTTGAATCAATATTGGCTGGAATTATTATTTTGTTTTTGATTGAATATTTTGATTCATAGTCGTACCAATCTGATGAATAATTAATCTCTCCGACTACAGATGATTTTAATTTTGACTTACCAATTATTCCACACTCTAATTCTCTCACTAAATGCCCTTCTTCAACAATAATTCTATTATCTATTTCCCCAGCTTTTTTCAATGCTGCTGGGATTTCATCTTTACTATTTATTTTTGAGATACCTAGTGATGAGCCAGAATTAGATGGTTTGATAAATAAAGGAAACTTTAGTTTTTCAATTATCTCATCGCAAATTTTAATACAAAGCTTTCTATCCTTTTGGTCATAATTACTTATTGGGTAATAATTAACTTGTGGGATTTTTAAATGAGTAAATATTAGCTTCATAGTAATCTTATCCATGCCTAAGGCAGAGCCAAGTATTCCTGAACCTATAAAAGGTTTTTGTGTTAGCCTCATTAATCCTTGTATTGTGCCGTCTTCTCCATAGGCACCATGAATAACAGGGAACCATATATCTATATTATTAAAATCTATGTTTTGAAGAAAATTAATTCCGTTTATTTTTCTTACTTGATTAATTTTTTTATATGAATTTTTTATGTCATTTAAAATCTCTAATGCCTCATTGTGGTTAAACCAAGAACCATTTTTATTTATATAAAATAACTTTACTGCGAATTTATTTATATTTCTATTTGAATTGAAGGCATCAAAAATTGCTCTAGTTGACGCTATTGATACATCGTGCTCATTAGACACTCCACCAAAAATAATACCAATACATCTTTCCCTTTCATTATTCATTTTCGTAATTTTGACATTAAATATAAATTTCGCCAGTTAGAGAGAAAGATCTTATCTCTTTAATTTTGACATCAATCTCTTTACCTATTAATTGATTTAAATTATCTTCTTGATTAATTTCAACGAATGTTAATCGATTGGTCCTAGTCCTTCCCATTAGTTGAAAATTATTTTTAGGGTTATAGCCCTCAATTAAAATGCTCTCTATTTTATTTAGATATCTATTATTTCTTTTCCTAGAAGTTTGTTCAACAAGATCATTGAGTTCATTTAGTCTCTCTTTTTTTACTTGCTCGGGTATTTGATTACTCCACTGAGCGGCTGGAGTATTTGGCCTTGGTGAATAAGCTGCAGTATTTACTAAGTCAAAGCCAATATCCTCAATCAAGTTCAAAGTATCTTGATATTGTTTTTCGGTCTCTCCAGGAAATGCAACAATAGCATCTGCTGTAATAGATGCATGCGGCATTAGAAATCTTATGTTATCAATGATTCGTTTATATTTTTCTACTGTATATCCCCTTGCCATAAGCCTTAGGATATCGTTATTACCACTTTGAAAGGGTATATGAAAGTGTTCACATACTTTATCTAATTCAAAACACGCTTTGATGAGTCTTTCAGAAAAATATCTTGGATGACTAGTAGCAAATCTAATTCTACTTATACCATCGATATCGTGGATATATCTTAGTAAGTCTGTTAAGGAATTTTCTTTCCGTCCCACAATATTTGAAGTGGGAAGATCTCTTCCATATGCATCAATATTTTGACCCAAGAGTGTTATTTCTTTGTAATTATTTCTTGAGAGCGATTTTATTTCTTCCTTAATTGCATTTGGATACCTAGATTGCTCTCTTCCTCTTACTGAAGGTACAACACAATAAGAGCATCTTTCATTGCAGCCATAGATAATATTCACCCATCCACAAATTGAACTTTCTCTCCTGGCATTCGTAATATCCTCTGATATATAGGTCTCTTCTGTAGCTAAAACTTGATTACCAGAATCAACTTTTACTAGCAGATTTTCAAGATTATTAACATGTTGAGGACCCATTACTAGGTCAAGCTCAGGTACTTTTCTTAAAAGCGATGCACCCTCTTGTTGAGCTAGACAGCCTGCAATAATAAGCTTGAGTTCTGGGATTTTATGTTTTCTTTTTGCTTGTTTCCCTAGGTAGCTATAAACTTTCTGCTCTGCATTATCTCTAATTGTACAAGTGTTATATAAAACTAAATCAGCATGAAGTTCATCAATAGCTTTTGTATAGCCAATATTTTCAAGAATACCTGCCATTCTCTCTGAGTCGGCTTTATTCATTTGACATCCAAAAGTAGTTATCCAATAACTTCCGTTGGAATTATTATTTTCAGTTCTATTTTTTGATTTAATGCATTTGGTTTTTAACACTGTACTAGTTAAAAATTTTAAATTGCTATTAATTCCAAATTACACATTAAATAATTTTGATGCCATATTTATTTAAGGGCGAGCGAGGGGATTCGAACCCCCGAATAGCGGCGCCACAAGCCGCTG
>CAYSSQ010000053.1:0-6575 GCA_964433825.1 uncultured Prochlorococcus sp.
GTTAAAGCAGGTTCAGGAGTGGCAACCCTTGGGCTCCCAGACTCACCTGGTGTTCCAAGGACTACTACATCTAATACTTTAACTGCACCATATAATGATCTCGAATCTGTAAAAAAATTATTCTCGGAAAATCCTGACGCGATATCTGGAGTGATCCTTGAACCTATAGTCGGTAATGCAGGATTTATAACTCCTGAACCTGGATTCCTTGAAGGTCTTAGAGAACTTACTACAGAGAATGGCGCATTACTCGTTTTCGATGAAGTAATGACAGGTTTTAGAATTAGCTATGGAGGTGCACAAAAAAGGTTTGGAGTTACACCTGATTTAACTACATTAGGAAAAGTTATTGGAGGAGGTTTACCTGTTGGAGCATATGGAGGCAGAAAAGATATTATGTCAATGATTGCCCCCTCAGGACCTGTTTATCAAGCTGGAACATTGAGCGGTAATCCATTAGCAATGACCGCTGGAATAAAGACTTTAGAATTACTTAAACAAGAAGGGACATATGAAAAACTTGAATCTTCTACATCAAGATTAATTGAGGGAATAAAACAAACAGCTCAAAATAATGGCATAGTTATCAACGGGGGAAGTATAAGTGCGATGTTTGGTTTTTTCTTGTGTGAAGGCCCAGTTCGTAATTTCGAAGAAGCAAAAAGTACTAATTCAGAATTATTTGGAATGCTTCATAGAGAGATGTTGAATAGAGGCGTTTATCTCGCTCCAAGTTCTTTCGAAGCAGGATTTACCTCATTAGCTCATACCGAAGAAGAGATTGACCAAACTATAGAGGCATTTGATCAATCTTTTAAAGCAATAAAAAATAGTTAATATTTTTTATCTATTACCTCCAACTATTACTGGTGGATTACCTCCTGAACTCCCTGGCAAACTTGGAACTACTTGTGTTCTTCCATCCCATTTATCAAGGAAAAGTTTGAATAAGACCTGATCGTTTAAACCTTTATTAAGAGTTTCATATCTTAAAGCTTCTTGTTCCGCAATTTCAACTTCTGTTTTAGCTCTTAAAAGTAGCTGTCCTGCAATTTGCTTTTGCTCGATTGCTGCTCTATATTCTTCTGCAATCTCTAATCCAGTTAGATCTAAGCTTTTAACATCCACATAATCGAAAGAATTAAGTTCTCTGGCTACAGTATCTGCAACTTTTTCTGATATGACATTAAATTCAGTAGCTATAGTTTCTAGTTCATATTGTGAGAAAACTGATTTTAGAGCTTTAAGTAAAGAAGGCTGAACTATTTTTTGATAAACATCGCTATTTCTGCTTGCAATCGTTGCAAAGATTCTTCCGGCTTCATTGGGCTTTACAGAATATTTAACTGTAGCTGTGGCCCTAATGACTTGAAGATCTTTTGTTAAGGTTTCAAATTTCTCTGGTTGTACTTGAGTTTTTACATCAAAAGGAAAGACAGATTGTATAAAAGGAATTTTTATATTTAATCCTGGTCTTCTTGAGCCTCCACTTACCTTTCCCAAGGTAGTTACGACTGCAACTTGTCCAGATGGAACAACGAAAAGGGCTTGAGTTAATAATAGAAATCCCGTGAAAGATAAAACTATTAATAAGGTTGCCGTTCCCCCTGGACCACTAGGGGTAACATTTTTGAAAGATGTTGACATTTAAAAGATTTTTTTTTGATCATATTTAAATTCATTAGGTATTGCATTAATAAATTATTTAAATTAAATATATTTTTAATAATTGATTAATAAAGTTTTGATTTAAATATTAAGTTTGAGTCTCCTTTATTTTGCTTAAAAGTATTAAATACAGGCTTTCATCAATTTCTCTGATGTCGTATTCACTTGGTAAAACTCCATGCTTATGTTCATGAGCTGCCATCCAGCAAAATTTCTCCATTTCATTATCATTAAATTTAGGATAATTTCTTATTTTCGAGCATAGTAAATTAATCAATGAATCTGAGTAATCTGACATTAGATTAGCTTTGTAAAAGTATATTTAATTTTAAATTTTAACGATAATTATTTGTTTGGAGAGGTATTTCTAAACTCTTTTCTAATTTTTCTAACATTTTTATTGCTTGTTGAAGATCATTTTTACTTTTACTTGAAACTCTTAAGCTTTCTCCTTGAATACTTACGTTGATTTTTTTAATTTGATTTCTCAACTCTTTACTTATTTTTTTTGAATCTTCTTGAGCTAGACCTTTCTTAAGTTTAATATTTTGTTTGATGCGATTTCCGCTAACTGGTTCAATTGACTCAAAGTCAAAAATCATTAAAGAAAGTTTTCTCTTTGTTGCTTTCTGTCTAATTATATCAAGTACTGAGTTAAGAGTTAATTCACTATTGGTAATTATAATTATATTTTCTGTATCAAGTTCTAATAAAGTATCTGTATCTTTCAGATCATACCTCTGAGAGATTTCTCTCCTCGCCTGATCAAGAGTATTAACTAACTCTTGCCTATCAAAATCAGAAACAATGTCAAAAGAAAAATTTTCAGCCATTATTTTTTTACAATTAGTATTATTATCACCTAAAAAAGTTTACTAATAAAAATTTCTTTTTAAATTTAATCAAAAAATAATAAACTAACCATTTTCCCCATATCTTCAGCACATCTGCAACTATTTAAGAGTGTTTCGCTATCATGAAAAGCGAAACAAATTAACTGATCGCATCTATTAATAATCTCCTGATTACATAGACTACTTGCTAGAGGTAAAGGCAATTCGTCATTTTCATTCTTTTCAACCAAATGCATAACTCGTTCTAATTGAGTTTTTATCTCTGGAACTTGTCTATCTAGACTTTGGGGTAATAAAACAGTTAATAGAGATGGATTAATATCCAATACCGCTCTAATAACAGCAGCATTTACCCCCTGAGAACCCGAGGTAAGAATAGAATGGCCTTCTTCTGCTAAAGATCTTGCGATAAGTTCGATCAAATGAATATCAACTACTGGAACGTGTCTACTACCCAGAAATGCAATTCTTCTTTTACCGTTATCCTGAATTTTTGCAAGCTCTTGAGCAAGCGTATCAACCTTTTCTGTTGAGGGTAGATCTAGAGAACGACTCAAAATAATCTAAGTACTATATTTTGAAATTAGCAATAATCTGAAAAATTGCAGTCAAATTGAATTTTTTCAAAAATTCTTTTTATATTGACATTTTCCTGGACCAATTGAATTGCATAAGATGCTTTAATTGATTCATGTAATCTCACATGTCCAAAAGCTTGTTCAATAACTTCAACGCAAGAAAGGGTATCAATATCAACCTTCAAAATTGGGACTTCTAATTCCTCTGCTCTATGTATTAATTGAGTAAGAGGATCACCTATTCCAGTTAATATTAAGCATTGTGTAGAGGCTTCTAAAGCAGCTAATTGAATATCTGTTCTGTCAGCTCCAGTTACAACTGCCATATTTCTTCTTCTTCTAAAGAATTCCATAGCCGAATTAACTCCCATAGCTCCAATACTTAGAGTTTCAACTAATAATTGATTTTTTTCTGGGCAGCATATCACTTTTGCATTTAACCTCCGAATAAGTTCTCCAACAGTAACACTTCTTAGAAGGGGAGATTTTGGCATAACGCCAAACACTTCGATTCCTAAATCATGCAATGAAGGTATTATATTTTTTTTAATAGTATCAACGTCATCAGGGATTACAGCATTCAAAACTGCTCCAGCAAAATACTTACCTAATTGATTTTTTGCATCTAGTAAAGAATCTACACTCTTACTATCTTTCCAAAGATTAACTACGATTACTTTAGAGTTTAAAGTTTTTGCTAATTGAGGAAGACTTAATCCATACACTAAGCCTTCATGAAGACTGCCTGCAGCTTCAAGAATATTTAAACCATCAAAATCATCTTCTATTAGTTCTTTAATTTGTTCAAATCCTCTTCCAGGTGTCAAATCTTTATTAGAAATCCTTTTCTCTGCTGAAATATTATCTAATAAACCTACAGATGAAATTAAATTATTTTCAGCAATTCCTAAATTTGAGCTTATAAACTTTACATCGTCATCAATCAACCCTTCATAAGCCATGGAAGGGAGATTAGTTAGTTCAATACAGGTAGCTAATGGCTTCCCCAGACGAACCTGCTTCTTATTAGAAATAATTTTTTTTGCGATCCCTAAAACCAAAGCAGACTTACCACTAAAGGGCTCACAAGAACCTATTAACAATATATCGCTCATAATTAATTATTATCCTTGAATTAAGATTAGTATTTTTCTCAGAAGTATTCAATTAATTATTATGGACTAGCAATCAAAAACCCAACTTAATCATTTTGAAAAAATTACATCACAAATATTATTCTTTAATAAAGTTAAATATTTGAATTTATAGTGGAAAACAAAAAGATCATAGGAATAACTGGGGCAAATGGCACCCTTGGCAACTCTTTAACAAAAATATTTAAAGAGAAAGGATATCAGATAATTGGTTTTACACACACAAAAGATGAAAAAAATCTAAGTAAAAATGGACCAAATGAATGGATTTATTGGGAATGTGGTAAAGAGTCCCTACTGAAAAATGCACTAAAAAAGGTTGATATTTTAATTCTAAATCATGGAATTTATCAACAAAATCTAGAAAATCCAGATTTTGAGAAAGCATTAAATATTAATGCTTTGAGTAAACTTAGGATATTAAATATTTTTAAAGAAACTGTACTACAAAATGAAGCTCTAACTGCTCCCAAAGAAGTTTGGATAAATACCTCTGAAGCTGAAATCCTACCGGCACTAAGCCCCTCCTACGAAATTAGTAAATCTTTAATAGGTTCTTTTGTAACCTTCCAAAATAATTTTCTCTCGGATAATGAACGTAAAAAATTACTAATTCGAAAAATTGTAATCGGACCATTTAAATCTAAATTAAATCCTATTGGCATTATGGATCCAAATATCGTTGCCTTATTAATCTATTATATTTCAAAAATAAACGTAAATTTAATAATTATTACTCCAAATCCAATAACATATTTAATTTTCCCATTGAAAGAATTTTACTTTTATTGCTACTTTAGTTTTCTAAAATTAATTAAAAATTATTCAACTGGCTAAAAATTTCTGTCAGTTAATATCTCAACTCCATCAGTTAAAACAACTATTGTATGTTCCCATTGAGAAGATAATTTTCCATCTTTAGTAACTACTGTCCATCTATCTTTAAGTGTTTTACAGAATTTACTTCCCTCATTAACAATAGGTTCAATAGCAAGAGTCATTCCCTCTCTTAAAACTACATTAGGTAATTCTTTGGTCCTAAAGTTAAATACTGAGGGCTCTTCATGAAGATTTCTACCCACTCCATGACCTGTATAATCCTCAACTACACTATATCCATTTGCAATTACGACATCTTCAATCGCTCCAGCCACATCTAAAAGTGTATTTCCAGCCTTAATCTTTTTTAACCCTGCAAATAAGGCTTCATTAGCAACGTCGCTAAGATTTTGAACTTTATCAATTACTGAACCAACACATATAGAGATGCAACTATCGCCATGATATCCATTTAAAAAAGCACCTGTATCGACTTTAAGTATATCTCCCTCTTTAATAATTTTATTCTTATTTGGTATCCCATGAACAACTTCATTATTAATACTTGAACATATACTAGAAGGGAAACCTTGATATCCTTTAAAGCTTGGGACAGCTCCTAATTGCCTTATTCTCCTCTCAGCAAATTCATCAATATCTTTAGTGCTAATTCCAGGTTTAACGAAATCCTCTACTTCCCTAAGTACTGTTGCTACAACTCTACTTGATTTTTTCATTAATTTTATTTCCCGAGATGATTTGATTTCTATTCCTCTTCTCCCTTTAATAAAGGGTTCTTGGTCATACGATTTAGTATTTATATTTTTTAATAAAAGATCCGCAAAATGTTTCATCGTAATTAGTGATTGTTTTAGACTAAAGTCTTGAAATTAAAAATTTTCTTAGATAACTTAATACTAAATGTTTAGCAAAATTATTTATTTTTATTCTATGTAATTATATTACCGGTTGAAACTAATAGGATTTTAACCTTTACTAAATTCATCATTAAATTTATTTATTTAAATATTCTGCAAAACTAAAAATACTATAAAAAATTTAGTTTCTATCAAAAGGTTTCTAAAAGCGAGTCAAAAGGTTAAGATATAAACTTGTTAGATTTAAAAAGTCTATGACAAAAGATAAAAAAACTAATGATCCTGAAAACATCAATACAGTTGATGAAAAAGCTACTAACAAAGTTGGTGATGAAGTAAAAAAAGTTTCAGCGAATTCTGTTAAAGAAGAAAAAAGTTCTTTTAATTTAATAGAAGAATTTGAAAACTCACAATTAAAAAAAGAAATTCCTGAAATTTATGTTGGCGACACTGTAAAAGTAGGGGTAAAAATTACAGAAGGTAACAAAGAGAGGGTTCAGCCTTATGAAGGAGTTGTAATCGCAAAGAGACATGGTGGTCTTAATAAAACAATCACAGTTAGAAGAATCTTTCAGGGAATTGGGGTTGAAAGAATATTTATGCTACATAGTCCTCAAGTTGCCT
>CAYSSQ010000054.1:0-6066 GCA_964433825.1 uncultured Prochlorococcus sp.
GCAATGTAGCAGGTAATGTAGTTTCAAGTGCTGGTTCAGTAGTAAATACCGCAAGCAATGTAGCAGGCAATGTAGCAGGTAATGTAGTTTCAAGTGCTGGTTCAGTAGTTAACACTGCAAGCAGCGTTGTCTCAACAGCCAGTTCCCTTGCAAAAAATACATTGCAGCCTCTAGTTTTTGATCCTCTGAAAAGACTCCAAAATAATGATGATTTAATTAATCATGATGATGGGAATAAATCTGAGAGAGTATGGATTGCAGTTGATGGTATGGGAGGTGATCATGCACCGGGACCCATTCTTGAAGGATGTTTAGAAGCAATATCCAGATTACCAATTAAGATAAAATTTGTAGGTGAAATCGATAAAATAAATCAAATTGCGAAAGAAAAAGGGTTAGAGGAATTAATGGAAGCAGAGATTGAAAGTAATCGTTTCGAATTAGTTCAAAGTGGAGCTGCTATAGGAATGAATGAAGAGGCAACAGCAGTTAGGAAAAAAAAAGATTCAAGTATCAATGTAGCAATGAATTTAGTGAAGAATAATGAAGCTAAAGCTGTTTATTCGGCAGGCAATTCTGGAGCTTTAATGGCAGCAGCAATATTTAGGATTGGTAGATTGAAAGGAATTGAAAGACCTGCAATTGGAGCATTATTCCCTACAAGAGATCAAAGCAGACCAGTTCTTGTTCTTGATGTTGGAGCAAATACTGATTGTAAACCTTCCTATCTGCATCAATTTGCATTGCTAGGAAATATTTATGCAAAAGATGTATTGCAGATTGAAAAGCCTAAAATAGGTTTACTAAATATAGGTGAAGAAGATTGTAAAGGAAATGAATTATCATTGAAAACTTTTCAACTCCTTTCAAATGAAAAGAATATATGTTTCCGTGGAAATTGTGAAGGTAGAGATGTTTTGACTGGAGAATTTGATGTTGTTGTTTGTGATGGATTTACGGGTAATGTATTACTTAAGTTTCTAGAGTCAGTCGGTGGGGTTTTATTAGATATTTTGAGGGCTGAATTACCTAGAGGAAGAAGAGGTAAAGTAGGTTCTGCTTTTTTAAGAAGTAATTTAGTTAGGATTAAAAAAAGATTAGATCATGCAGAACATGGCGGTGCATTGTTACTTGGTGTAAATGGTATATGTGTAATTGGGCATGGTAGCAGCAAGTCCTTATCAGTTGTAAGCGCGCTACGCTTAGCCCATTCTGCAGTTAGTCATGATGTTATGGATCATTTAAATCAATTAAAAAAACTTCCAGTATTAAATACTTAACATATTTAGTCTAATTTATGATTGACTAATATAAGAACTAAAAAACTCTCTTGGAAGTGAAACGACTAGATGGAATTGGAATAACCTTCAAAGGTAGTGGTAGTTATTTACCTCAACAAGTTCTTTCTAATCATGATTTAAGTAGGATTGTTGATACTAGTGATGAGTGGATCAAAACAAGAACTGGAATATCAAATAGAAGAATATCTAAACCTGATGAAGATGTTTGTCATATGGGTTATAAAGCGGCTTCAAAAGCATTGGAAATGGCTAATTGGCCTGCAGATTCAATAGATTTAATTATTTTAGCTACCTCTACTCCAAGTGATCTATTTGGGTCTGCTCCAATTATTCAATCTAAGTTGGGGGCCAATAATGCATTTGCTTTTGATCTGACAGCTGCTTGTAGCGGCTTCTTATTCGCTTTGATTACTGCCTCTCAATATTTAAAAGCAGGGAGTTATAAGCGTGCATTAGTTATTGGAGCTGATCAACTCTCAAGCTACGTGGATTGGAGTGATAGAGGAAGTTGTATCCTTTTTGGGGATGGGGCAGGAGCGATAGCTATTGAATCAAATATAGATACTAATAATTTATGTGGATTCACAATGAGAACTGATGGAGATAGAGGATCTTTTTTGAAGCTCTCAAGTAAAAATGAACTTGGAATAATTAATGATGATTTAGTATTTAAAAAAGGTGATTTTTCAAAAATTTCGATGAATGGACAAGAGGTTTATAAATTTGCTGTTCGTGAAGTTCCAATAATTATTGATAATCTCCTCAAAGAAACTAAATATTCCTCTAAAGAAATAGATTGGCTCTTATTACATCAAGCCAATCAGAGGATTTTAGATGCAGTTGGTGAAAGAGTGAGAATTGCCAAAAGCAAAGTTTTAAGTAATTTAAGTAATTATGGAAATACATCAGCGGCTACAATCCCTTTAATGCTTGATGAATCTATAAGGAATAAGAAAATTAAACAAAATGATTTGATTATTAGCAGTGGTTTTGGGGCTGGGTTAAGTTGGGGTGCAGCCCTATTTAGATGGGGTTAAAACTAAACAAAACTTTAATATGAAAATCGCTTGGGTATTTCCTGGACAAGGATCACAAAAAATTGGCATGGGGGAAAGTGTAATAAAATTAGAAATGGCCAAAAAAAGATTTGACTTTGCATCGAACTTTTTTGGAAGAGATTTTTATAGTATTTGTGAAAAAGAGGCAGATCAAGATGATGATCTGCTTGATTTAAATAACACTAAAAATACACAAATTTGCCTTTTTTTAATTGAATCAATTTTACTTGATTCTCTGAAAGAAAAAGGCTATAAACCTGACTTTATAGCAGGGCATAGTTTAGGAGAAATTACAGGATTATATGCTTCAGATGTTTTATCTTTTGAACAATCAGTGGGTTTGATAAAAGAAAGATCTGAATTAATGTCAAATGCTTGCGAGGGGAGTATGGCTGCAGTTATTGGCTTTGACAGGGAAGCATTAGATTTAGAAATTAATAATATTGATGATGTAGTTGTTGCAAATGATAATAGTTCTTCTCAAGTTGTATTATCCGGAAGCAAAGAAGGTTTAGAACTTGTCTCATCTAAATTAAAATGTAAGAGATTTATCAATTTGAATGTATCGGGCGCTTTTCATTCTGATTTTATGAAGGTTCCTTCACAAAAATTTTCTGATTATCTAGATGATGTTCATTTTAAAGAGCCTACTATTCCAATTATTAGTAATTCAAATCCATCTTTTTCAAATAATGCTTGTGAACTCAAAATAAGACTAAAAAATCAAATGTCTAATGGTGTTAGATGGAGGGAAACAATGGATTTAATGAAACGAGAAGCAGATGAACTAAGAATTGTTGAAATAGGGCCCTCAAATGTGCTTGGAGGTTTAGCAAAAAGACATTTGAAAGGAGTGCAGGTTACTCAAATATCATCCTCAGAAAATTTATGTTACTAACATTATGAGGAATAATTATTTAAATAATTTTATTTATAAATTTGTAAGCATAATTATTGTCTTTCCAATTTTTAGATTTATTTTTAGAGGTAATTTAGAAGGTGTTGAAAATATTCCTAAAACTAATTCTTTTATAATAGTCGCTAATCATGGTTCTCTTCTAGATCCTCCATTCCTTGGCCATGCTTTAGGATTGAAAGTATCTTTTATGGCAAAGTCTGAATTATTTCTTATTCCAATACTTTCACGAATAATTCTTGCATGTGGAGCTTATCCCGTAAAAAGAGGTATTACTGATAGAAATTCTATAAAAACAGCTATAGAAAAATTAGATGATCAAAATGTAGTGGGAATTTTTATTGATGGTACTCGTCAAAACGATGGTAGGGTAAATAATCCCAAAAAAGGTGCTGCATTAATAGCTGCAAAAACACAAAAAATATTACTACCAATAGCAATTATTAATTCTCATCGACTTGTTAGGTTTAAGTTCTGTATTCCTCTATTCCGTAAGGTGACTTTAAAGATAGGAAAACCTATCGCCTATCCAATAAGTACAGCAAAAAATGATTTAATTTCAGTAACTAAACAAATTAAAGAAAGTATTAATGATTTAATAGATTTAAGCTAATTAGTTGGAGATATTGGATAAATTGGTAAAACTTCTTCCCAGGTATTTGAAATAGAATTTTTGTGATTTTCTTGAGATAAGTGAAGTAATTCTTTGAGGTCATCTTTTATATCATAATCAACCTCAAAGTATGTATTTTTAATATTTTGGTAAAGTTTTGGTTTGATAATTTCTTTGATTTTGTTAATACAAGTTTTATCCAAATTAATATCTAACATATATTTACCTGCTATGTATCCTCTATTTCTTAATTTATTCACTATCCAAAATGATTGATTTTCATTAGAAATATTATTTTTCAATGCTATTCTTTTCGCCATGATTCTATAACAGCTGTAATAGTCTAGGGGACATTGAATCTGCTGAGAAATAGTTCTTGCTAAAACAGTTATAAGTCTTGTTGCATTAAAGTTAGCAGGCCCATTACTAACTGAAATCCTCTCAATTGATTGAAAAGATCTTCCGGATAAGAATTCACCTAAATCAAATATTAAGTTGTTAGCCAAATCTCTATCGAACTTTTTAATTAAGAATTTTTCACTTTGGTTACTTTCATTTATTAATCTATAAGCAAAGCCAAAATAATTATTTGTACTATGGATAGCTAATATATATTTATCTGAACTCACTTTGCATCTCTCAAGCATTTAATTTATGCAGGAACTGCCATCCCTGGTCTTAACTTGGACCATCTTCCTATTTCTTCATAATAACTACCACAAGATCTAACATCCCATTCAATTGAGTGATCACCATTTTTATCTTCGACTACACTTACATGAATGAATGGGTGCATTGCTTTAATATCAGGAGTATCGGAAATATGCTCCACTCCATGATTTTCTTCCACGTCATGATAAGTGGTGCATCTATCAACCCACTTACAGTTAATGCAAATGCACATAATCAGAAAAGATGAAAAATAACAAAAAGCTACTTATAAATCATACCTTAATAGGATATGAAATTGAAAAAAGTATCAAAAGTTATAAATGGGGATATATTTTATCTGATTTGCCTGTAAATTCTTTTTTAGTAGGAGGATATATTAGAGACATAATAATAGGTAAGAAGAATAAAAATAATAATATCGATCTTGATGTAATTGTGCCAAAGGATGCCTATATAGTGGGAAATAGTATCTCAAAAAAATATAGAGGCAAACTAATTATATTGGATAATGATAGAGAAATCGTAAGAATTATTTTCGAAGGATTGACTTTAGATATTGCGCCACAAATTTCAGATTCTTTGATTGAGGATTTAACTCTTAGAGACTTTACAATAAATTCGATAAGTTTTTCTTTAGATTCAAATTTAATTTTTGATCCCTTGAATGGTATCGAAGATATCAATAAATCATTATTAAAAACTTATCAACCAAAAAATTTGTTGGATGATCCATTAAGAATACTAAGGTGTTTTAGGTTCGTCTCTGAATTCAAATTTGATATCGATAAAAATTTATTTTCTTTAATTCAAATTTATAAAGATGAACTCGCTTCAGTTTCCGAAGAAAGAATTCAATATGAATTAAAAAAAATAATTAGAGGAGATAATGCCTTTAATACAATTTTATTAATGAAACAAATTAGAGTATTCGAATGGATACAGAAAAGTGAAATTAATCCTAACTTTATTAATTATAATTTGTATCTTAATAATTTTAAAAAAGATGAGATATGTAAGTTCCTGCCTATCTTTTATCTGATTGAAACTTTATCTGATTTATCTATTAGAAAGTTAAAATTTAGTAAATCTGAGGTATTAGAGGCATATACTTTAAGAAAATGGAAAAATAAGTTAGTTCA
This sequence comes from uncultured Prochlorococcus sp., assembly GCA_964433825.1. GTDB lineage: Bacteria > Cyanobacteriota > Cyanobacteriia > PCC-6307 > Cyanobiaceae > Prochlorococcus_A. Next base: position 5,700 of record CAYSSQ010000054.1, read on the forward strand.
AAAATCTGTTTATGAATTGAATGAGTTGGAGAGATTCTCATTACATAAAGAATTAGAAAATATTCTCCCGGCATTTATTTTATATTTACCTGAAAAAGATCAATTAGATTGGCTGAAAAGATGGCGAAATAAAGAAGATAAGCTATTTCATCCTACTAATCTAATAGATGGTAATACTCTCAAAAAACATTTAAATATTCAAGATGGACCTTTGTTGGGAAAATTACTTAATTTCCTTTCCAAGGAATTAGCATTTGAAAGAATAAATAGTTTTGATGATGCAATTTATAAAGCTAAGCATTGGTTTCAACAAAATGCGCCAAAATATGATTAAATACACATAGTGAGTTTTGAGCTATTAATCTAA
>CAYSSQ010000055.1:0-2657 GCA_964433825.1 uncultured Prochlorococcus sp.
GTATTTTCTTGGAAACACACGTAGAGAGAATTTCAAATCTTCATGATCTTGAGAAGGCAAAATTAGATCGTGATACGGGACTATTTTTATATGAGGATATGACCCTTGGACGTAGATTTGAAGATAAATGTGCTGAAATGTATTATCGAGGCAAAATGTTTGGTTTTGTTCATCTCTATAACGGCCAAGAAGCTATAAGTACTGGTGTGATAGGTGCAATGAAGAAAAAACATGATTGGTTTTGTAGTACCTATCGTGATCATGTACATGCTTTAAGTGCTGGAGTTCCCTCTTTTGAAGTTATGAGTGAATTATTCGGTAAAGAGACTGGATGCAGTAAAGGGAGAGGAGGCTCTATGCACTTATTTTCCAAAGAGCATCATCTGTTAGGAGGTTATGCTTTCATTGGAGAAGGAATACCAGTAGCTTTAGGCGCAGCATTTTCAAGTAAATACAAAAAGGAAGTGGCTGGCGATATAAAGAGTGATGCAGTTACAGCAGCTTTCTTTGGAGATGGCACATGTAATAATGGTCAATTTTTTGAATGTTTAAATATGGCACAATTATGGAAATTGCCTATTATTTTTGTTGTAGAAAATAACAAATGGGCAATTGGCATGGCTCATGACAGAGCTACAAGCAATCCAGAGATTTGGAGAAAAGCTTCTGCATTTGGAATGCATGGAGAGGAGGTTGACGGTATGGATGTTTTGTCGGTACGTGGTGCAGCGCAAAGAGCTATAAATAGAGCTAGATCAGGGGGAGGGCCAACTTTACTAGAGTGTCTTACTTATAGGTATCGCGGTCACTCACTCGCTGATCCAGATGAATTAAGAGCTGAAGAAGAGAAAGCTTTCTGGGCGAAAAGAGATCCAATTAAAAAACTTGCTAAAGAATTAATTGAAAAAAAACTTGTCAAAGATAGTGAATTAAAAAATATTGAAAAGAAAATTGATCAAGAAATCAATGAATCAGTAGAAAATGCTTTAAAAGCACCTGAGCCTCAGGCAAGTGAGTTAACAAAATATATTTGGGCTTAGTTTTATTCAAATTCCACTTGGCAATTTTCTAGTAAGATTCCTTAGCTTCCTTAAAGCTTTCAACTCAACTTGTCTTACTCTTTCTCTTGAAACTTCTAGTAATCTTCCTATTTCGGCTAAGGTATGTCTTTCATTACCATCCAATCCAAATCTTAATCTAAGAACGTGTTGCTCTTGCTCACTTAAATGACTTAACCATTTTCCTAACTGCTCTTGATGAATTTTTTGCTCAACTTTATCTAATGGTTCTTCATGATTAGTATCAGCTATGAGATCTCCCAAAAAACTTCTTCCATCATCACCATTAACAGGAGCATCTAAACTACTTGTAGAGAGAGCTTGCCTTAATACGGAATCAAGTTCCTCAACATCGATATCCATAGCCTCTGCAATCTCTAATCTGCTAGGCATTGCTCCTAACTTATGAGCTAATTCTCTACTTACCTTCCTTATTGTTGCAAGCCTCTCGCTTAAATGAACTGGTAAACGAATAGTTCTTGATTGACATGCGATTGCTCTTGTCATACTTTGCCTAATCCACCAAAAAGCATAAGTTGAAAATTTATATCCTCTAGTTGGGTCAAATTTCTCAACTGCACGTTCTAATCCCAAAGAACCTTCTTGAACCAAATCTAAAAGTTCTAATCCTTTACCTTGATATTTTTTAGCAACACTTACTACTAACCTAAGATTTGCTTTCATCATTCTCTCTTTAGCTCTTCTACCTATTCTTATTAGCCTTTTCTGATGAGTTGTGAATTCCTTCGTTTTTTCATTGACTTGACCATCTTCAGTAAGATTCATCATCTTTTGAACTTGGTTACCTAATTCAATTTCCTCAGCTGGCGTTAATAAAGGGACTCTACCAATATTTGACAAATACCAACTTATTGGATCATTACTTCTCCTTTTCTGCGGTTCAGTTGTTACGGGTATGGAAGAAACCATAAATGTTCACCTAAATGAAGTATTAAAACTTTCCTATACTTTTTGGAAAATACTCTAATATTTAAGATCCCCTTCAGATTTGAAGTAACATTTGTATATGATTTGTATGTTTATGTGTTTAAAACTATAAAAAAGTCCTTTAAATTGTTTCTTTCAAAACATTTGCCTCAATTTAATTTCTCTTGTAATTCTAGATAATTCATCACAAATTACAGATGCGTTAGAGCCATTTTTGCAATTACTGGCTGCGAATGCATGCAAAAAAACATATTTAGCAAATGAGTCTGAAGAGATATCTTTACCAGAGGAGATTTCCAAAGCTGATAGTCCCGCAATAAATCCAGAAAGCAGGTCTCCTAAACCAGCTCTGGCAGATAAAGGATTAGTTCTATAAAGCTGCCATGCATTACCTTCTCCATCCGCAACTAAACTATGAGCTCCTTTTAATAAAATTTTCAAATTTGAATTTTTTATAGAATTCAAAACTAATTCGTAATTATTATTTCCATTAATTCTTGGAAATAATCTGCCAAATTCCCTCAAATGAGGGGTAATCCACGTCTGATATTTTCTCTCCCAAAAAAATTGTTCCCTCATTTCAGATAATGCAATTCTATTTAAGGCATCAGCATCCAATATTAATAAACCTTTAAATTTCAAAAGAACATC
>CAYSSQ010000055.1:2757-5714 GCA_964433825.1 uncultured Prochlorococcus sp.
CCCTACAAAGGGAACTGCTGAATCTTGTATAACACCAATTTTCTTTAAGCCTACTGAAAGTGTAATATTTGCTTTGATTGCATTTCTTCCAATAGGCTTTCCACTATTAGGGCATAAACCTGATGGGATATCAATGCTTATTATATTTCCATATTTTTCTTGAAATTTCTCATTAAATAATTTAATCAAGTTTTGATTAAGTTCTTTTTTTTGATTATTTCCAAGAATGGCATCGATCCATAAGTCATTTTTTGTTGGATCTGGTGCTTTTTTTAAGTTTTCTACTCCGATCGAGGTAATATAATTTAAGTGTTTGATAGTTAGTTTTTTTTTGATCGGCAATGGGGTCCAAACCTTAACTTCAACTCCTTTTAAAAATAACTCTCTTGCTATCACTGCTCCATCACCTCCATTGTGCCCTGGGCCAATAAAAATGATTACTCCATTTTTTAGAAGTTTTTTTCTCTTAAAAATCCAATGACTTATTTTAATACCGACTTTTTCCATCAATGATTCTTCGGGCATACCCTTTGAAAACATTTGATTCTCAAGCTCTGACATTTGTTTTGAATATACAACTAAATGATCAGAATCAATTTTCGGCCAATTAATTTTCATCATAAGTTATTAAAAAATCCCACAATCATTTTAGTAAATTAGATTTATGACAAAATCTATTAAAGAAAAGGAGTCAAAGAACTGCTCCTCTAATAATACTAATTTTCAACTATCACAAAAAATTGTAGTTGGTTTATCAGGAGGTGTTGATAGTTCATTAGCTGCAGCAATATTAATAGAGAATGGATGGCAAGTAGAGGGCCTCACTCTTTGGCTGATGAAGGGCAAAGGAGCCTGCTGTTCAGAGGGTCTCGTAGATGCAGCTGGACTATGTGAAGATTTAGGAATAATTCATCATATTATTGATTCCAGAAATTTATTTTCAAAAAAAGTAATAGAAAAAACTACTGAGGGATATAAATCAGGAATAACGCCACTACCGTGCTCAATGTGTAATAAAAATGTAAAATTCGAAGAAATGCTCAACTGGGCAAAAAGCCAAGAAAAATTTACTAGGATCGCAACAGGACATTATGCAAGAGTAAAAGACAGAAAAGATATCGAAATTGAAAAAAATGATAATTTTCGTTATAGAGAAGTCATTCTTTTAAGAGGAAAGGATAGTAATAAAGATCAAAGTTATTTTCTATATAGCCTATCAAAAGATGTTTTGAAAAGATTAATTTTGCCATTAGGTGATTTAAAAAAAGAGGAGACTAGAGAAAAAGCGAATAGTCTAGGTCTTAGGACAGCCAAAAAACCTGAAAGTCAAGATCTTTGCTTAGTAGAACACTATGGTTCAATGAATAAATTTATTAATAGTCATATCCCCAGTAAAGAAGGGCAAATAAAACATATTAATGGGCAAACATTAGGAATACATCAAGGGATTCAACATTTCACAATAGGACAAAGGAAAGGTCTTGGGGTGGCTTGGCCCGAACCTCTTTATGTAAAAAAATTAGACCCTCAGAGAAATATTGTTTTTGTGGCAAGCATCAATGATTTAATGGGTAAACAAGCGATAATAAAAGATTTAAACTGGGTTTCCATTGAAGAACCATTAAATGAAATTGAAGTTGAGGCCCAAATAAGGTATCGAAGTAAACCTGTGAAAGGAACTCTTTCACCAATTAATTCGAGTATCTATGGAAACAAATGTTTTAAGCTAATATTTAACGACAGTCAAAGTTCAATTACGCCTGGACAAGCTGCTGTATTTTATAAAGGGGATATTCTTCTTGGAGGAGGATTAATTAGTTGATCTCTTCATTGATCTTAAATTAAGTGATATTAGAATAATTGACAAGATCAATAAAGGTTTATCGCCAAGTCTGTTATAGATTGTTCTTGCTTTAAGAAAATTCGGATATACGATACTAACTTGCTCTATGGAGGATGGAAGCAAATTAGCAATTCTGCCGTCATTTCTAATCAATCCAGTAGGACCAGTATTTGAAATAATGACATTATCTCTATTATTTTCAATACTTCTTAAACTTGCTAATGAAATAAATTGTTTTTGAACCTTTATTGGATATGGATCTAGATTGGATATAGAAATTATTAATTCTGAGCCAAGCTGAATTGCCTTTCTTATTTCTAAGCCATCGCTAATCTCGTAACAGATTGCAATTGCTAGAGGAGTTTTATCCCAATTAAAAAATCTGGATGCTTGACCAGAATGTAATCCGCCTAGAGAAGAAAATCCTACTGAAAATCGATTTAGTATATTTGGTAGTTTTTCTCCTAAAGGTACAAGTCTATGTTTATCTATAAAATCAGAATAACTTTTATCCCCTTTTTTAAACGCCAAGAGCGAACTTTTAAGATGTTTTTCTGATATTCGAAAACCACCTGCAAATATGTCAATTAGACTTGGATTTTCCATAATAAATGCAAAATCCAATGTGCCTTCTGGGGTAATTAATAATTTTGCATCTTTTGAAATAGCATCTTTTTGTGCACTAAATAATTTTTGGTACATCAATTTATTATTTATAAATCCTTTTTCTCTGGTAGGAATATTTGTCTGCCATAATGCCACAGGGAAATCAATTGCTCTTTTTTGAGGAGTTATTAAAAAAGCCCCTATAAAATGTAAGTTAATTATGATAAGAATGCCGATATAAAAAATTTTTCTAAATTTAATTTTTTGTCTCCAATGCTCATAAATAAAAAATAGCCAAAATCCTATCATTAGTTGGATAGTACATAAGCCACTCGCACCGCACCATCTTGCTAAACCTGAAAGGTACAAATCCCCGGGGATTAAGCTTTCTCCGACTCCAATCCAAAAGAAAGGGGTTTGCTTAAGGATCAACTCCCCTAAGGCCCAAAGACAAGACAGAAATAAAATTTTTATAAATATTTGATAATTTGTATAAGAGAAAAGATTT
>CAYSSQ010000056.1:0-5316 GCA_964433825.1 uncultured Prochlorococcus sp.
TACCAACTGGTTGGCAAGGTCATATTTCCTTCCAAGATAAAGAGGGTAATGAACTAGAAGTTAGAAGAATTCCTAATTTCTTTGAGAACTTCCCTGTAATACTTGAAGATAAAGAGGGAAATGTAAGAGCAGACATTCCATTTAGGCGCGCAGAGGCTAAGTACTCATTTGAGCAAACTGGTGTAACTGCAACAATTTATGGAGGAGATCTTAATGGTCAAACCTTTACTGATCCTGCTGTAGTCAAAAGACTCGCAAGGAAAGCTCAACTTGGAGAGGCTTTCAAATTCGACAGAGAAAAGTATAAATCAGATGGTGTCTTTAGAAGCTCTCCTAGAGCTTGGTTCACCTATGCTCATTTATGTTTTGGTTTACTATTTCTCTTTGGCCACTGGTGGCATGCTTCAAGAACTCTTTATAGAGAAAGATTTGCTGGAATCGCAGCTGATTTTGGAGATCAGGTTGAATTTGGTCTATTTAAGAAGCTTGGTGACGAGTCCACCAGAAGAATACCTGGAAAGGTTTAATTAAACTCTATTACTTTATTCATTATGGAAGCTTTTGCTTACGTTTTAATTCTTACTCTCGCAGTAGTAACTCTATTCTTTGCGGTCGCTTTTAGAGATCCACCCAAATGGGACCAAAATGATAGATAATAAGAAACCTCGCTTTAAAAAGCGAGGTTTTTTTTACTTTTCATCATTCGTAAAATTTACTAGAATTGGTGGTGGGTAATTAAATTTGACTATATGCAGTGTCCAAATTGTCAAAATACAGATAGTAGGGTCTTAGAATCCAGGTCAGCTGATACTGGTAAAAGTGTTAGAAGAAGAAGAGAATGCCTGAATTGCAGTTCAAGATTTACGACCTATGAGAGAATAGAGACAATTCCTATTGCTGTTATAAAAAAAGATGGAAGCAGAGAATTATTCAATAAAGATAAATTAATTAAAGGTATATCTAGGGCATGCGAAAAAACAAACTTTTCAAGTGAATCTATTATCAATTTTGTAGATTCAATTGAATCACAAATACTTAAGGAATCAAATAAAGATATTAAATCATCTGATATTGGAGAACTCATCTTAAATAATCTTAGAGAGGAAAATGAAGTGGCGTATATCAGATTTGCTTCCGTCTATAAAAAATTTAATGGCGTAAAAGACTTTATTGCGACTCTTGAATCTCTTAAGAATGGATCAAAAAATGAATTAGCTTCAATTTTATAAATAATGCATTCTAAAGTGTAGAATATTAAATTATAAAAGATCTTCTTAGTTGGCAGGCTAAAAGTTCTCCTCTCTTACTACCAAAGGTAGACTGCTTAATACAAATGAACGAAAATCCTTCTCAAGCACTCAAACAAACTTCTAGCGAATTAGATAATAAAGATAAAAAGAGTCATGAAGATATCAATAACGATGAATATCAATATGATGAGAATGCTATCCCCTCTGCGGACAATTCTTCAAGCAGGGATAAGAACGATTTAGAGAATGTAGGATTTACTCTTGATGAATTTGCTTCTTTACTAGGTAAATACGACTATAACTTTAAGCCTGGAGATTTAGTGAAAGGGACTGTGTTTGCTCTTGAGCCAAAAGGAGCAATGATAGATATTGGAGCAAAAACTGCAGCATTTATGCCAATGCAGGAAGTATCTATTAATAGAGTTGAAGGTTTAAGTGATGTATTACAACCCTCTGAATCAAGAGAATTCTTCATAATGAGTGAAGAGAATGAAGACGGCCAACTTGCATTATCTATTAGAAGGATTGAGTATCAAAGAGCTTGGGAACGAGTAAGGCAATTGCAAAAAGAAGATGCAACAATTTACTCAGAAGTTTTTGCTACCAATAGAGGAGGAGCATTAGTAAGAGTTGAGGGATTAAGAGGATTCATCCCTGGTTCGCATATAAGTGCTCGTAAAATCAAAGAAGACCTTGAAGGTGAGTTCCTACCATTAAAATTTCTCGAAGTAGACGAAGAACGTAATAGATTAGTTTTGAGTCATAGAAGAGCGCTTGTAGAGAAGAAAATGAATAGATTAGAAGTTGGAGAAGTTGTAATTGGTTCTGTTAAGGGAATTAAACCTTATGGAGCATTTATTGATATTGGAGGAGTTAGTGGACTACTACACATATCAGAAATAAGTCATGAACATATTGAGACACCACATAATGTTCTCAATGTTAATGATCAAATGAAAGTTATGATAATAGATTTAGATTCTGAAAGAGGCAGAATATCACTCTCGACAAAGGCCCTTGAACCAGAACCGGGTGATATGCTTACTGATCCTCAAAAAGTATTTAATAAAGCTGAAGAAATGGCTGCTAAGTATAAACAAATGTTATTTGAACAAACAGATGAGAATGAAGAGACAATTATTTCTTCAGCAGAAAGTTAATGTGAGTTGATTAAATTTATTAAGAAGTTTAAATATAATAAAAATTGTTAGTTTAATTTATACTTAATATTAAATGAATAGTCTGATTAATTTAACTTAAAATTAAAATAAATAGAAAATTAAATGAGTGAATACGTTTTTACTTCTGAATCAGTAACTGAGGGTCATCCTGATAAAATTTGTGATCAAATTAGTGATGCAATTCTTGATGCCTTATTAACTCAGGATCCCGAAAGTAGGGTAGCCTGTGAAACCGTAGTAAATACAGGTTTATGTTTGTTAACAGGAGAAATAACTACAAAAGCCAAAGTTGATTATATAAAAATTGCGAGGAAAGTCATAAACGATATCGGTTACCAAGGAGCTAAATCAGGTGGATTTGATTCAAAAAGCTGCGCTGTGCTTGTAGCATTAGATGAGCAATCTCCAGATATTGCTCAAGGAGTAAATGAAGCAGATGATATTAGTGATGATTATAAAAATACTATCGGTGCTGGGGATCAAGGAATTATGTTTGGATATGCATGCGATGAGACACCTGAATTAATGCCTTTACCTATTAGCTTGGCTCATAGATTAGCTAGGCAACTTTCGAAAATAAGGCATCAAAATATACTTGATTATCTTTTGCCAGACGGCAAGACACAAGTAAGTGTTAATTATAAAAATGGCGTTCCTGATTCAATTAGTACTATTTTAATATCTACCCAACATATGGAAACTATAAATGGTGTAAGTGAAGATAAAGCAATAAGAAAATTGATAACAGAAGATCTTTGGAAACATGTTGTTTTACCTGCAACAAGAGATCTAAAGATAAAACCCTCCAGAGAAAATACAAGATTTCTTGTTAATCCTACTGGAAAATTTGTTATTGGAGGCCCACAAGGTGACGCTGGTCTAACAGGAAGAAAAATTATCGTCGACACTTATGGAGGCTATGCGAGACATGGAGGTGGGGCTTTTTCAGGAAAAGATCCTACTAAAGTTGATCGTTCAGCGGCTTATGCAGCAAGATATGTCGCAAAAGCTATAGTAAAAGCAAAATTAGCAAAGAAAGTTGAAGTACAATTAAGTTATGCAATTGGTGTAGCTAATCCTATCTCAATTCTTGTAGAAACATTTGGAACAGGTATAGTTTCACAAAGTGATTTAGTTAAGTTAGTAGAAGATAATTTCGATTTAAGACCCGCATCAATACTTGAAGAATTTGATTTGAGAAATTTACCTCGAAAAATGGGAGGACAATTTTTCATTAAGACTGCTTCATATGGTCACTTTGGGAGAGAAGACTTATCTCTACCATGGGAAAAAGTAGATAAGAAATCACAGGAATTAATTGAGTCGGCAATAGGTTTAAGCAAGATCACTTAATGAAACGCTCATATTACGCGGGATTAGATTTTGGCAGCAGTGGAGCAAGAATTTCAATAATTAATAGTACTTATGAAACTGTTTTTGAAAATTCAACTAACTATGTCTTTGAATTTAAAAATCCAAAAGGATGGATAATCGCTTGCGAAGAATTATTAAAGGGGATTCCAAATTTCATAAAAGAGAATTTATCAAAATTATCTATCTCGGGCACATCAGGAACTTTACTCGCCTGTTCGGTCAAAGGGGAATGCCTTGGAGATGCAATTCCTTATAGCCAATCCTGTAAAGTAATTAATGCTATCGCTTGCGAAAACAAGGCTTTAAATAATCCATATAGTAGCTTATCTAAAGCGTTAGAATTATTGGATATTCACGGACAAAATATTCTTTTAAGACACCAATCAGATTGGATTGCAGGCTGGATTTTAAATAATTGGGAATTTGGAGAAGAAGGAAATAATATCAAACTTGGCTGGGATTTATCTTCTTCATCTTGGCCTAAAGAATTTGAATCGATTTATTGGAAAGAATCTCTGCCAAAGATAAAAAGGAGTGGCGAACTTCTTGGGAAAATAAATACTTCACTTGCAAAGAAACTCAATTTAAACCTAAATCTCCTTATTATTGCGGGGACAACAGATTCGAATGCATCTTATATTGCTGCTGATATAAAAGATACGTACGGTTTGACCATTTTAGGTACAACAATAGTAATAAAAAAAAGGATGTCTAAACCTATTATGGAAGCGGGAATAACAAACCACAGAGTTAATAATCAATGGATATGCGGTGGGTCTTCAAATGCAGGATGCGGAATATTATCAAGTTACTTTTCAAATTTTGAACTAGAGGAAATAAGTAAGCAGATAAATCCACAAAAATCAACAAATTTAAGATTTATTCCTTTAAATGGCAAAGGAGAACGATTCCCAATAAATGATCCTAATCTAGAACCATTAGTTGAACCAAGACCTGTAAGCGACGCATTGTTCCTTCAGGGATTATTAGAGGGCTTAGCTAATATCGAATTAAGAGGTTGGCAAAGACTGGAAGAATTAACTGGTGAATTCCCTAAGAAAATTGTGACAATTGGTGGCGGAGCAAAAAATCCACAATGGCGTACCATTAGAGAAAGAATAATTAAAGTGCCAATTATTTCATGCTATAGGAACAGCTCTTATGGGTCTGCCCTACTAGCTTTAAGGTCAAGTCACTTAGAAATTAATTAAGCTTTAATTGCTATATAAAGTTTGGAATTAAAAATATTACTTATAATAGGGGTTACACAAACTACACCTGCTAAATTAGAGTATTAAATATAAGCCGGGATAGCTCAGTTGGTAGAGCAGGCGACTGAAAATCGCCGTGTCCCCAGTTCAAATCTGGGTCCTGGCACCTTCATCTACTTTTAGATGGGGACAAAAATCGCAGTTGTGGCAACGCATCTGCGTTTTTTTGTATCAAAAATTAAACCAAAGAGAATGACCTGAGAGTGTTATAGAAGAATAACTACTTTTCCATAAAAAAAT
>CAYSSQ010000057.1:0-5249 GCA_964433825.1 uncultured Prochlorococcus sp.
GATAGGCAAACAAGACTTCAATTAGTTTTAAAAGCTTTAATTACTATAGGAGATTTGCCCGATCATGTTGAGGCAGCGATGGTTGTAGGTATATGTGCTGAAATGGATTTAGATAATGATGATGCAATTAGTAATGCTAATCAAGAAGAAAATAAATCTAATGAAAATATTGATACTTCGACTGGCAGAAAAGTTGTCAGAAGAAGTTCTGCAAAATAAATATCAAGATTAATTAACCTCTAGCCTTTTTGGCTTCTTCTTTCGAAATCTTAAGAAAATAATACAAGGCAACGATTGATAATATTGGGACAAATATAAAGTGTAATGTCATCATCAGTTCTAATTGATTCATACCGATTAGACTAGACTCATTTGGGACTTGTTCTGCCCAAGTACCAACAAGATGCCAAGCTTGAGGGGTCGATAAGAAAAACATATAAGAACTATAAAAATAATTTATATATAAACAATATCATTCATTAATCTTTAAGCCCGCTTTCTTTGTATTTCTTAATCAATTTCATCTTAAAATGTTTATTCCCTCTAAAAATTAATTTGACTAATCAATTCTTTATATCTTTTTTTTCCCATAATAGCTTCTGCTGCATAGGCTCCACTAGCTGCTACAGCTGGAATTCCTATTCCTGGGAATGAACTAGCTCCGCATAAAAATAAATTTTTCACAGGAGTTCTACATCCCGGGAAAAGATTCTTATTCGCAGAAATGGCGGGACCGTAACTTCCGCAGTATGTATTCGTATATTTTTGATGAGTTAAGGGTGTACCTAGTAATTTAATTTCTATTCGTTCATCTAAATCAGGAATTAATTTTTTTAATGGTTTAAAAAAGATTGAGCAACTTTCCTCTTTAAGAGTTTTGTAAGCATTTGAATTATGTTTAATAATATCCCATTTATTCCAAGATTCATTCGCTGGAGTATATCCATGTAGTACATGTTTCCCTTTTGGAGCCATATTTTTGTCCAAAACTGTGGGGATTGAAAAAACTACTATATTTCTCTCTGCTGTTATTCCTCTTTCCCATTTATCAACCCATATGGTATGTATCGGGAGATTACTTAAACCTGATGCGTCAAAACCTAAATGAAGGTGGAGAAAAGAATCACATTTTTTAATTTTATTTGTTTTGGTTTTCCACTTTTTAGAAATATTCTCAGGAAGCATACTTTTAGCACTCCATATATCACTATTCAAAACTATATTTTTTGCATAAAATTTTTTACCATTATTTAATGTAATACCATTTGCGATATTTTTATCAAAATTAATTGACTCTACTCTTGAAGATAACATTACTTCTCCATCGTTTTTTTCTAATCCTCGAATGAGGGCATTAACGACTGCTTCGCTACCTCCTAATGGATATTCTAAATAAGCCGAAGGATTAAACCACTCCTCAAATAATGTAGCCATAGCAGCTGTATTAGTATCATGCATTGCCATTCCACTGATTAAAAAACTTAGAAGATCAACCCAATTCCTCAAAAAAGGATCTTCTAAGTTTTCGTCAACTAAATATCCAAAACCCCTAGTTATTTTCTTCAGTGAATTTATATTGGGTAAAAAATTTTTAGCAAGATTGAAAATTTCAAAAAGATTTAAATTATCTGGTGATGAGGTTAAAAGCGATGTCTTATTTATTGCTTTGCTTATAGGCTTAACTGATTTTATAAAAGCATCCCATTGCCTTAAAGCATTTTCTCCTCTTAAAGATATGATTTTATCTCTAAAAGGCTTATCTCCCACTTCTAAATCAAAGTCTGATTCTGGGAAAAGTACCCTCCAACTTTTATAAGATCTAGTATCAATTTTTTCCCCTAAGAGATATAAGATTTGTCCTAATGGATTGTTGGTAGGCCAATTTCCTATACCGCTCCACAAGGAAGGTCCAGATTCAAATGTATATCCTTTTTTTGTAAAATTATGAGCTACACCCCCTGGCTTATTATGTGCCTCACATATTAGAACTTTTTTACCTGTTAGGGAAAGTAAAGATCCACAACATAATCCACCAATTCCGCTTCCAACTATAATTACGTCATACGAATCCATTAAAGCTATAAATAACTAAAAAGAATAAGTTCTACTATACGAATGTAGATGTTGAAGTTGTAATACTTAGTACAACAGCCAACATGAAGATGTACGGTACAGCTTTAAGTGGGATGTAATTTTGCTTTTTAGAAATAAAATTCATTTTGCTTGGTAACTTAATGTAAAGATACTAGCGTTTAATTGTCACAATTGTGTGCCTCAGCGCGAAATAATCTGAAATATTCTGAAATAAACAAATTTTTTTTATGATTAGTTTCGGGTAAGCCTATCTAACTTACCTTTTATCACTTTAATGTCCTAAGGGACCCGGTCCAGCGCCAATTTTATATGAATTTTCTAATGATTTCCTTACATATAATTTTGCTTTATTTATGGATTCCAAAATATCTAGTCCTAAAGCTTGATAACTGCAAATTGCTGCACTTAATGTGCATCCACTTCCATGCGTATTTGTTGTGTTGATGAAATCACTGTTAAGCCATTTGCTTCTACCCTTTGTGTCAATAAAGAAATCTTTCCCTTTTAATGAATCTATGCCTCCTCCTTTTATTAAAACAGCTTTTGGTCCAAATTCTAATAATTTTAAACCTGCATTCTCTATATCTTTAGCAGAATTTATTTTAAAATTAGCTAGTAATGTAGCTTCAAATATATTTGGAGTTATTAAATTTGCTTGAGGAAATAAACAATTTTTATAAGCATCTATTGCCTCCTTTTCAATTAATGTTGCCCCTGCTCTAGAGACCATAACTGGATCAATAATTTTTGGTAATGAAAAACTCCCTAACGTTTTTGAAATATTGATTATTATGTCCTTATTAAGAAGCATACCAGTTTTTAAGGCCTTGATTTCGAAATCAGAGAAGACAGCATCAATTTGACTATTTACAATTTCTGGTTGAATGGCTTCGACTTTACTAACACCTAAACTATTTTGAGCAGTTACACAAGTAATAGCAGAACAGCCATGAACTTTAAGTGCCATAAATGTTCTCAAATCAGCTTGTATTCCTGCTCCTCCACCAGAATCACTTCCAGCTATTGAAAGAACAACATTTGAATACATAAATCTAATTAAAATCTTATTTGATTATCTCTATATTATTAAAAATCTGAATAGGCATTGAAAAAACCTAATTCTAATTCCATTGCCTTTTTGTAAAAATAATTAAGATTATGACCTTTGCTTGACTGAGTACTATTATCTATTAAATTTTCGAGTTTTTTAGCAAGATTTTCAAAGCTCTTATCAGAATATGTCTCTATCCACTCTTTGTAGGGATTATTTATAACATCATTTTCCAAAGATTTGCCGATCCATGCATATAGTCTCATGCATGGTGCCATCGCACACATAATTTCGATAAGATTATTTTGTTGTGATACTTCCTTTAGGAAATCTGTATAGTTTTTTGTAGCGGGTTCAATAGATTTAAACTTTAAATTAATTCCCCATTTTTTAGCATAACTATCATGCAGAACTAATTCTTGGGATACTCCAAGTAACAGCTCACTTAAAAGTTTTATCATTTGTTTATCTTGAGCTTTAGATACTGCCAATCCATATGCGCGAGCAAAGCATTCAAGAAAAAAATAATCTTGTACTACGTATAATTGAAATTTTTCTTTTGGTAGTGTTCCACTTTTTAGATTTTGAACGAATTTGGTTTGTAAACTTTTTTCTGCAAGATAAATGTTATCCTCCCATAATTTCTTGGATAAATTCATTATTAATTATTCAAATAGATTTAAATTTAATAGTGTTATTGTATAGGGTAATTAATTTGATTAATGAAAATTTACAACTTTAAATAATGAAAAAAAAAATTATATTGCCCGACTATAAAAAAATTTTAAGTCTAGAAAAAATTGCCAATAAAGATGGGAGTGGAATCAATTTTGGTGAATTAATAAACAAATGGAAATTTCTTTACGTATGGAAAAAAGGATCAGATTCAGTAGATAATATTTCTAGTAGCCTTCTACAAGTACTTTCAGCAAGTTTAGAACTATCAAAAATCGAATCCAAAGATGATAAACAAGTATTTGAAATTAAAAATTCTATTAAATTTGGAATATTATCAATTGTTTTCTTGGGGAAAGCATTTTTAAAAGGTGATAGACCATTATTGTATTTTTATTTTGAAAATTTATACATTAAAGTTGGCAATTTTAATTTAATTAATAAATCAATAGAGGAAATAAAAATTAAGAATATGCCATTTTTTTCATTAATTGCCATCGATAAAAGAAAAGAATGGTTGTGTGCAAGAGGTAAAGGAGGAGGTTTAGCTATTTGGTTAAAGAATTAAAGAGTTAAATAACTAATGGTATTCTCCAGGATGTTCAACTTTTCTTACAGTCACTCTGTCAACTTTTTGACCATTAAATCGTAATAAATCATCTCCAGAAAATGCATAACCAAGGTTTTGAGCAATTAATGCAACGTCATCTGCAGTAGCAGCATTTAGTACTTTTAACTTTAAATCTTCTTCAGATTGCATCTTTTTCAAAAATTTTTTTATTTCATTAAAACTCATTAAAATTTACCAAAAAGTAAATAATAACATTCTTAACCATAATTTATTTTTCAGATAAATTTCAAAGAAATTTTTTAACTTTGAGCAATATAGTTATTTAGATCTTATATTGTAAAAATGATTTACTTATTCCTTTACATAATTGGTTTAATCCTTATATGGAATATTTATAGAACGGGTTTGCGTCAAACATTAAAATTAGTAATAAGCGTTTTAGTACCATCTTTACTCATCATTTTATTTAATATCAAAGCAGGCAGGTTGATTTTTAAAAGTCCAATCATTGGAATTATTAGTATCCTTCCAACTTCTCTTTTTATCTATAATGGCTCAAAACCTTTAGTTGCGAAAATAATTAATTGGATTGATATAGATGAAAATAATAATTTAAATCAAGATGATTTTATTGAAACTGAAGCGGTTTCAATTGATGAGGATTAAATTTGTTGATAAAAAAATTTAACAATTGTACGCTTATTTGTATTATTTGTTGTTGATTAATTTTATAATCATAACTTATTTTATTGTTGTTTATTTTTTCTTCTTTTATGGAATTATTACTTTTAGTTATCTTTTTTCTTGTCGCTTTTTTATTCTTTATTGCGGGAAAAGATGATTTTGGTCGAAAAAAAC
>CAYSSQ010000058.1:0-5245 GCA_964433825.1 uncultured Prochlorococcus sp.
GCCGCTGCCTTAACCACTTGGCGACGCCCGCCTTACATATATGAATCTAACAACTTATGGGCAAATTTTCATATAAATTTTCCTTTTTGAGAAAATTTTAAATTATTTGCTTTAATCAATAATGTTTTCTTTATAATTATAGTTAAGATTACAGCTTAATAATTTGAATAATTCAGGTAGTGTTGAGGTTCTTATACCAAGAAGCCTTCTTATCATAAAAAATAACAATAATATCGAAGTTAATTGTGAAGGCTTTGCTTCAGTACAAATAATTTGGGATGAGGGTTTTGTTTCTAATATTATTCCAATAAAGAATAATGACTTAAAACCAAAAAATATATTATTCCCTAGATTTGTAGAACCCCATTCTCATTTTGATAAATCATTTTCATGGTTAAGTTTTCCTAATTTGAAATCTGATTATGAAAATGCTTTATCAGTTAATCTTGAAGAACACATCACGAGAACTCCTGAAAAAGTTATATTTAGAGCTGAAAAATCTTTAAATCATGCACTTGAAAACGGATATCGGGCAATAAGATCTCATATTGATACTTATAATTTACAGGACGAAAAAATTTGGCCAGAATTATTTGAATTAAGAAAAAAATATTCTTCCGCCCTATCTCTACAATTTGTAGCTTTAGCTCCGTTAGAGTTTTGGTCAACTGAAAAGGGTGAAAAATTAGCTATTTATTTAAAAAATTCTGGAGATATTCTTGGAGGTGTACTTGTTCCTCCTTTCAATCAAGAAATAGAATATTCATTATCCAATATGATTTTGCTAGCTAAAAAATATAATTTAGAAATTGATTTACATATTGATGAATCTAGTAAATTTCCTGGGGCTGGGATTAAGTTACTTCTCAAAACTATTAAAAAACTAAAGTGCAAAGTACCAATAACTTGTAGTCATTTAAGTAGTATTTCTTTATTAAGAAATAGAGATATTAAAAGTCTCAGTGAAGAAATAGTAAAAAATAATATAAAAGTTATTGCTTTACCCCTAACAAATTTTTGGTTATTAAATCATAATGAAAATTTTCTTCCAATTATGAGACCAGTAGCACCAATCAAACAATTACAAAATTATTTTGTAGATGTTTCAGTAGGTAGTGATAATGTTCAGGATCCTTGGTATCCATTTGGTAAATTTGATCCATTTTATTTAATGTCATTGGCTATACCTATGTTGCAAATAAAGCCTTGGGATAGGTTATCTATCTCAGCAATGTTGACTGCACCAAGTAGATTATTAAGTTTAAATTGGGATGGAATAATCAAAAAAGGATGCCCTGCTGATTTTGTAATAGTTAAGGGATCATCATGGGCTGATGTCATATCAGGCAATATACAAAAAGAAGTGCTCATAAAAGGCGAAATATATAAAAAATGATTAATCTTAATTAAATAAATAGAATTTTAAATGCCTAACAAAATAAAAACCTTAATAGATTATTTAAATACAATTGAGGAATTAGATGTGCTTGAAAATCACTCTGATCGTAAAAGATTGTCAAGAGATTTCTATAATTATTCTCCAGTTCTAAAAGAAAAATTAGATGGTTGTATCGCTGATATTATAGTAAGACCCAAAAATTTAAATTCGGTTATTGCTGTTGCTAAAACTTGTTGGGACTTTGATTGCCCCTTAACGATAAGGGGGGGTGGTACTGGAAATTATGGTCAAGCAGTTCCTTTAAATAAAGGGGTTGTTATGCAATTAAATTATTTTAATAAAGTTGAAAAGTTTTATCCTGAAACGGGTTTTGTAAAAGTACAAGCTGGTTGCCTAATGAGTGATTTAAATGCAGTTTTGGAAAAAAATGGAAGAGAACTGAGATTACTCCCAAGTACTTGGAAAACAGCAACAATTGGAGGCTTTATTTCTGGGGGTTCTGGAGGTATCGGGTCAGTTAAATGGGGTTTTTTAAGAGATCCAGGCAATTTAATTGGTTTAGAAGCCGTTAATGTAAGTTCAAGTCCTAAATTATTAAAATTAGATACTCAAGATGCAGAACCATTAAATCATGCATACGGCACTAACGGTATTATTACCTCTTTGCTCTTAGCAACAGACATAAAAAGAGATTGGTACTCACTGGTTATCGAATGTACAGAATTTGAAATGGCTATAGAGCTTGTAAAAAATATTACTGCTGCCTCAATTGATTTAAAACTTGTAGCACTGCTTCAAAAGGAGATAGTTGAGTATATGCCAGCTTGGTTTAAATCTAAAGGAGTAACGCATAAAATATTAATTCTTACTACTCTTGGAGGATTAAAAACTATTGAATATATTTGTAAAAAACGGGAATTAATAGTAAATAATTTAGGGAAAGAGAATGAATTAGAGAATGGACTTTCAGATTTGGTATGGAATCATACTACTTTGCAAATGAGAGCAAAAGATAAGGATTGGACATATTTGCAAATGCTATTGCCTCTCAATGAAGAATATCAGTTTGTCAATTATCTTAAAGATGAATTTGGCGAAAAAATCTTATGGCATCTTGAAGCAGTCTCTCAAAATGGTGTTCCAAGAATTGCTGCTTTACCTGTATTAAAGTGGACAAATGAAATTAATTTGAACGAAATTATGGATCAATGTAGAAAGTTTGGCGCAATCATATTTAACCCGCATGTTCTAACCGTTGAGGAGGGCGGCCTTGGAGTGATTGATGCTAATCAGGTAAAAGCTAAAATTGAATATGATCAAAAAGGATTATTAAATCCTGGCAAATTAAAAGGATGGGAAAGTAAGGATAAATATATTAATTAAAGATTTAATTTAACTCATTTATAAAAGCAGATACTAAAAAAATTGAGCCCGTTAATACTGGATTGCAAGCAGGCCATTCATCAAGCTCTTCTAAAAAATTTAAGGCCAGATTAAAGCTATTAAATTCAATTATATTTTCTTCATTTAAATTAATATTCTCTGAAATTTCATCAATTTTCCAACTCTTATGATTCGGAACAGGAACCAGTAATAGTTTATCTTGGGACTTGAAAAGTTTTTTGGATATCGCTGGGAAATCTTTATTCTTCTGGACTCCTAAAATCCAATAAACCCCTTTCTCTTGATTGTCCCAACATTCTCTCTCTTTTGAAAGAATTTCTGCTGCAAGTGGATTATGTGCTGAATCAATAAGAATTTTTTTGTTTTTCCACTCAACTAATTCTAATCTCCCTGGCCACTTAGTAGTCCTAAAACCTTTTTTTATAAATGATGGTTTGATATCCCATCCAAGCTTATTTAAGATTGTGATTACTCCCAATGCTACAGCTGCATTCTCTCTTTGGAAAGCACCCTTAAGGCCCAATTCCCATTCTTTCGATAGAGGATTAACCCAGATAATATTAGCTTTTTCCTCTTGGATTTTTTTATTAATTAAAGCCTCTACCTCAGAATCTTGTTTACAACTTATGACAAAACAATTTTTTTGAATTACAGCTATCTTTTCTTGAGTGATTTTTTCAATGGTATCTCCTAAGTACTCCGAATGATCTATCCCAATTTTCCCAATTGCAATTATGGGTCTTAATTTATGTGCGGAAGTGGCATCTAACCTTCCTCCTAATCCTGCTTCAAGTAATAAAAGATCAACTTTGCGCTCATCAAAAAATTTAAGTGCACAGCAAATTATAAATTCAAAAGGTGATAATTTAAAAATTTTTAATGGATTATAAATATCATTAGCTATTCTTTTGAGTTCTTTTTTAGAAATTTGTTTTTTATTAATCTTAATCCTCTCGCATATATCGAATAAGTGAGGAGATGTAGTAACTCCAATATTAAATGAATGTAAACTAAGAATACTTTCTAAAAACGCAGTTATTGAACCTTTCCCATTTGTTCCAATAATTTGTATGGCAGGAGTTTTGTTACAAGGTTTTTTTATTTTTGAAAGTGCTTTTTCAATTCTTCTAAGACCTAATCTTATATTTTGAGATTCCTTTTTTTGGTATAAGAAATTAAAATTTTCTAAGTAATCTTCTTCCAAGGTGATTTATTTTGAAAATGCTTCAAAAGTTAAAATCAATTTTTTCAGAATTTGTTTTACTTCATTGCGGGAGATTGTTAAAGGAGGAACAATTCTCACGACATTTTTCCCAGCAGGTACTACTAGTAAACCTTTTTCAAAAGCCATAATTGTAACCATTTTTGAGTTAATTTTTTCATTTTTTAAAACTAATCCTTGTAAAAGACCTATACCTCTTACCCCACCAATTATCTTTGGGAACTGATTAGTGATCTTAATTAGACCTGCCTCTAATTCTTTTGATCTTAATCGAACATTATTTAACAAATTTCTTCGTTTAATTTCTTCCAATACTGTTAATGCTGCCACGCAAGCAAAGGGATTGCCTCCAAAAGTACTGGCGTGATCGCCAGGCGTGAAAATATTAGCTTTAGTGTTCACTAATAAAGCCCCAATAGCATGCCCACCGCCTAATCCTTTTGCGAGTGTAAATCCATCAGGTTCAATTCCAAAATTTTCATATCCCCACATTTTTCCTGTACGGCCAACACCACTTTGAACTTCGTCAAAGAAAAGGAGTGCATCATTAGTA
This sequence comes from uncultured Prochlorococcus sp., assembly GCA_964433825.1. Classification (GTDB taxonomy): domain Bacteria; phylum Cyanobacteriota; class Cyanobacteriia; order PCC-6307; family Cyanobiaceae; genus Prochlorococcus_A. The sequence goes on from CAYSSQ010000058.1 coordinate 4,579, forward strand.
CTGCAAATCTGCCTTAACTTTTTAAAAAAATCCCTTTCTCCTGGGATGACCCCTCCTTCTCCTTGAATAGGCTCAATTATTATTCCTGAAATATTTTTATTAGTATTTTCGTACTTTCTAAAAAGTAACTCAACTGAATTGATATCGTTATATTTAAAAAATTCAAATCCCTTCATCATGGGTTCAAACCCTTTGTGATAATTAGGCTGACCAGTAGCACTCAATGCAGCAAAAGTTCTTCCATGAAAACTCGACTCTGAGGCAAGAATAATCGATTGATTCCCTTCATTTTTTGAATTCCCATATTTTCTAAGTAATTTGATTGCTGATTCATTGGCCTCGGCGCCACTATTACAAAAGAATGCACTTTCAGCAAAACTATTTTCAGTTAACCATTTGCCTAGAGCTTCTTGTTCTTCAATATTGTATAGGTTTGATACATGTTGAAGTTTTCTTAATTGAGAGGATAACTTTTTTCTAAGAATTCTATCGCTATGCCCAAGGCTGCAAGTCGCTATACCTGCAACACCATCAAGGTATTTATTGCCGTTAATATCCCATAGCCAACAACCTTTTCCTCTTTTAAATGTAATATCGAACCTGTTGTAAGTATTCATTAAAGTGGGAGCGGTCGGACTTGAACCGACATACCCGAGGGTGCCGCATT
>CAYSSQ010000059.1:0-5108 GCA_964433825.1 uncultured Prochlorococcus sp.
GCTCCGTTTACTCCAAACCAACAGTTTTTTACGTTAAAAATCTCAGAGAAATAATTTTGAGCTTCAGATACTAATCCGTTATTTGAAATAGATGAACCAATTTCAGGTAGATCTGGTAAATCCCATAAACCAGGTCTTTTGTTTAATAGATTAATAATTTCTTTGGGAAGTGCATTTCCTCTATTGTGAGATGGGAAGAAAAGAGTTTTTTGAATTTTTCTCTTTAGAAAATATGAAATACTCATAAAGTAATATTGACTCTTATAGAATCTTTGTAAAGGTATTTACTTTTTTAAATTAATGAATCAAATGGATAATTTAGAATTGGACTATAAGCCTTTGAAAAATTTAATTTGGCTTTTGTTAAGGCCTTGGATATTCATTCCTAGATTAATATATCTTTCTTTAACAATCTTATTTTTTTTAATAAGATTACTTTTTCAAGGCTATAGCAAAGATCCTAAAGTCCAAAGGAATCTTTCCAAGTATTTATTTGATGTGATCACTGATCTTGGACCTTGTTATATCAAACTTGGGCAAGCATTATCAACAAGGCCAGATTTAGTAAGACAGGATTGGCTTACAGAATTAACTAATTTACAGGATAATCTTCCTCCCTTTGACCATAAAATAGCTTTAAAAACAATTGAAAATGAGTTAGGTTTTCCAGCTAACGAATTATTTGCTGATTTCCCAAATAAGCCAATTGCCTCAGCAAGTCTTGGACAAGTTTATAAAGCAAAAACAAAAGATAATAAATTAGTTGCCGTTAAAGTTCAGAGACCAAATTTAGAATTTATTATTAAAAGAGATATAGTTATTTTAAAGATTTTAGCAAATACCTTTTCTGGATTCCTCCCTTTAAATATTGGTGTTGGTATTGGTGAAATAATAGATGAATTCGGCAGGGCCCTCTTTGAGGAAATTGATTATCTAAAAGAAGCAAAAAATGCAGAAAAATTCTTAAATTTGTTTAAAAATAACCAAAACGTTTTTATACCAATAGTAGAGAAAGCGTATTCCTCAAAAAGAGTAATAACTACGTCATGGATAGATGGAGTAAAACTAAAAGATAGAAGTGAATTAGAAAGAAATGATTTAATACCATCTTCCTACATTAGAACAGGCGTTATAAGTGGCCTTCAGCAATTATTCGAACACGGCTATTTTCATGCTGATCCTCATCCAGGTAATATGTTCGCATTGAGTGGTGGAGACGAAAAAAATGGTCATATAGCGTATGTTGATTTTGGAATGATGGATTCTATTTCTAATGAAGATAGATTGACTCTAATTAGAGCTATTGTGCATCTGATTAATAATGAATATTATTTATTAGCAAAAGATTTTCAAAAATTAGGTTTTTTAAGTGATCAACAAGATCTCAATTTAATTGTTAGGCCTCTTAAAGAGGTCCTTGGAGGCTCTCTAGGAGAGGAAGTTGGAAATTTCAACTTTAAAAAAATTACAGATCAATTTTCTAAGTTGATGTATTCTTATCCTTTTAGAGTTCCTAGTAGATTTGCACTAATTATTAGAGCAGTTGTTAGCCAAGAAGGATTAGCTCTAAGACTTGATCCAGAATTCAAGATTATCAGAATCGCTTATCCATACATAGCTAAAAAACTTTTAACTGATGATTCAGAAGAGATAGTAAATATATTATTGCAAGTTCTTTTTGATAAAGAAGGAAAAATTCAAGTTGAAAAATTAGAGAGTTTGTTGAATATTTTATTTAAAGATTCAATCGATATAAATACTGATTTAATTCCAGTAGCGAATGCTAGTTTAAGATTAATTTTAAGTGAAAAAGGTTCGAAAGTAAGAAAAAATCTTCTTCTGAGCTTAATCAAAGATGATAAATTAGAATTTAAAGATGCTGAAAAATTGTTAAATCTTTTAAGAGAAACATTTAGCCCTGTTAAAATAGCTAAAAATGCTGTTAAGAAAATTATTTCGCCAGTTTAGAAAAGTTTTATATCAACTGTTTAATATTTTAATCCAAAAATCTAAAGGTATTAGAATAAAATAAATGTTATAAGTTGATTTGGTTTATCAAAGAATAAATAAAGCTTTGTCATATCAGGGTGTTTGCTCAAGAAGAAAAGCTGAATTACTTATAAGAGATAAAAAAGTTCTTGTGAATGGGATGATTGCCTCTGTAGGAATGAAAGTAGATCCTGAAAAGGATGTTATTGTAATCAGTGGGAAGGAGCTTAAGCAACGTAAACTAAGACCTAAAGTTTTGCTTATCAATAAACCAAAATTTATAATAACCTCCTGCTCTGATAATCATGGAAGGAAGACCATCTTTGATCTTTTGCCTTATAAATATCAGAAAGGTTATTATCCCATCGGCAGATTAGATTATCAAAGTAGAGGTGCATTATTGATTACTAATGATGGAGATATCTGCTATAAATTAAGTCATCCAAAGTTTGAACATAAAAAAACTTATATCGTAAAGCTTGATAAGGAAATCGAAAATGATAGTCTGGATATCTGGAGATCAGGAGTTGATTTAGATGGTAGAAAAACTCATTCATGCACTGTTAAGTTAATCTCAAATGATTATCAACAGACAGTTTTGAAAATAGTTATGAAAGAGGGCAGAAATCGTCAAATTCGAAGAATCGCAAAGTATCTTGGTTTTAGGGTGCTAGATCTGAAAAGAATTTCATTTGGAAATTTTTCTTTGGGTAATTTAAAAGAAGGAGATTGGAGAACAATAAATAACTTTTCAATTTAATATGAAATTTCTAAAAATTAAGAAACTTATAAAAAAGATTATTAAGAATGAAGATACTTCTGAAACTTATAAGGATCTTAAAAAAGACATCGATAAATATATGAAATTATCAAATGTCGTTAAAGAGTCAAGGTGTAACAAGAATTTAACTCAAGAAGATTTGTCAAGGATTTCTAAAATACCACTATCAATAATCATTGCTATAGAAAATAATCAAAAAGATTTAATTCCAGAATATCCATTTATAAGATCAATCTTGTTAAAGCTTGAGCAATGTCTTTCTCTAAGGAAATTTAAATTAATAAATTTAGTTAAGGAAGATAAAAAATTTAGTAATGAAAAAATAAAAATTAGATATTTTACTAATAAATTAGATTTAATTAATTCTTGGCAGGGAAATGTAATTTATATTTTCATATTATTACTATCGCTTTTAATACTTAATAGTTACTTCATGAATACAAGAAATATTGAGTTCAAATTTATTGAAAAAAGTTTTTCAAAATAGGAGATATTTTTATTATTTATAGAATGTTATTTCTATTATAAATTTCTCCTAATTCCCCAAAACGCTGAAGATATGGTTTTAAGTCATTAAATGATTTATTACATTTCCATTTCCAATTATTTGAAATAGTACCAGGTTTATTAAGTCTGCTTTTATCATCTAAGGATAGAATGTCTTGCAATGGGGTAATAAAAAGTTTTGCATTACTTTTCATACCAAGATTGATTAGGTCCCAAGAAGGATTATCTGTGAAATTGTATTTATTAAAAATTTCTTTTTTTAATACCTCATCTAAATTATCCCACCATGAAACAGAAGTTGAATTGTCATGGGTCCCTGTATAAACAACAGAATTATTATTTGTGATATTTTCTGGGAGATATGGATTATTTTTATTCCCGTCAAAAGCAAATTGTAAAATTTTCATTCCAGGTAAATCAAAAGCATCTCTTAAGTTATTGACAGCTTCAGTTATGACTCCTAAATCTTCTGCAATAATTGGCAAGGAATCAACTTTTAAGTAATCTTTTAAACTTTTTAATAATCTAACTCCAGGAGACTTTATCCATTCTCCACTAATAGCATCTTTAGATTCTCCTTTCACTCTCCAATAACTATCCAAAGCCCTAAAGTGATCTAATCTTAATATATCAACCAATTCAAATTGCCTTCTGAACCTTTTTTTCCACCAATCAAAATCATCTATTGTATGTTGACTCCATTCATATACAGGTGTTCCCCATAACTGCCCTGTAGAAGAAAAGTAATCTGGAGGGACTCCACTTTGAAAAATTAATTCTCCTTTTTCAGAAATAGAGAAAAGTGATTTGTTACTCCATACATCTACACTATCTCTAGAAACATAAAATGGGATATCTCCGATTAACTTTACTCCTCTAAGGACTGAAAAATTTTTTATATTTAACCATTGTCGATGCAAGTGCCATTGTACTAATTTTTTAATAAGTAATTTATTTTTATTATGTTTCGTCCATAGATCTAATTTAATTTTATCTTTATCTCGAAATTCTTCAGGCCATTCCCACCATGGAAGTAAATTATATTGTTCCTTTAAAACACTAAATATTGAATAATCATTTACCCACTGGTTATTTTCTAACCATATAAAAAATTCTTTTCTCACTTCAACTGATTGAGAATCCCAATTTCTAAAAAGTAGATCACCTATTAAAGTTGATAATTCATTTGCGATTTGAAATTTAAATAGATTTTTATTTTGCCCTTCGTATCTTATTTTTTCAAGTATTTCAGAATCCTCAATATAATTATTTCCTTTTAATTCGTTAGCATCTAAAAACCAAGGATTTAAAGCAAAACTCGAAGGTGAGCTATACGGAGATCCTAGAGAGTCTGTTTGAGTTAAGGGCAAAAATTGCCAAGTGTTTATATTATTATTCGATAATAAATTAATCCAATCTTTTAGACCATCGCCAAAAGTACCACAATAACTCCCTCCGGGAAGCGATGAAGGATGAACTAGGATTCCTAAAGATTTTCTTTTATGAGTAAAATTTTTTATCATAATCTATTTGCAATTAATCCTAAAGATCAAGGATTATATTTGATAATTTAAACCTATAATTCAAAATAAACAAAATATAACTTTTCGGCAAACATAAAGAAGAGAACTAAGACTTTTATAAATTTTTAAATGGGCATTAAAGAACCTTTTATTAAAATTTATAATACAAAAATCTAATATTTAAAAAGTTGTGACGTTTTACCAATACGAGGGAAATTATTTGTGCCAAGTTGCAAAATAATACTACGATGTGAATATAAACTTTAAATTGCAAATTTCGTGACTAGTTTTATCACGGCAGTGCAAAA
>CAYSSQ010000060.1:0-5074 GCA_964433825.1 uncultured Prochlorococcus sp.
AATTTATTCATATATCAATTTTTACTATTATCTTTATTTTAAGTATTAAGAATCAAGTAAACACAATTATTTATTTTTTAAATATGTTATGAAAAATAAAATCCAAAAATGATTATTTTAATTTTCAAATATATTTTTTTGCTCTTCAGAAGAATTAATTTTAATCTTGATACTTTCAGATTGATTATTATCTTTGATTAAATTTTTTATTTTTTGATCCAATAAATCAAGTTGTTGATTAGGACTTCTCCACCAATCTGTAGACCATATTCTAAATACATTCCAGCCTAAATTCTCTAATACTTGCTGCCTTAATCTATCACTAACTCTTGCCGAATAAGAGGAGTGGTAACTTGCACCATCACATTCAACAGCTAATAAATATCTGGAATTATCTCTGGGATCTTTAATACATAAATCAATTGAATAACTTAAGCATCCAACTTGGGCATCAACCTCATATCCTCTTTTTAATAGAGAATTCATGATCACTTCTTCAAATTTATTTTCAGGTTTTCCACTAGATCTAATTGTTGTATCTTTAATTTTTCCAGTCTCTGCATAAGATAAATATTCCTTAAGGTATCTTGTACCTGTAATAGAAGATTGGCTAGGTCTTATATCTGTTGATTTTAATGATGTCACTAGAAAGATTTTATCTTTTGCTCTAGTAAAAAGAACATTTAATCTTCTATCACCTTGTGCTTTTGAGACATCACCGAATCTCTGCATAACTCGTCCATTTTCATCGGGACCATAAACAGTCGAAATAATAACTACATCTCTTTCATCTCCTTGGACATTTTCAAGATTTTTAATCATTAGCTCTTCAAGATTTCCTTTATGAGAACTTATATAATTACTGATTAAATCATCATTAGCACTTACCCTGTCTAATTCAATCTTTATTTCTTCCGCTTGAGTCCTATTCATTGAAGCGACAAGAATTGTTTTGCTTGGATCAGCTATTATTTGCTCTTTTAATGTTTCTATTACCTTTAAAACTTCTGGCCTATTTACGCTTTGACTATAATGAGGATTATCAACTTTTACTAGGTTAATTTCAGAACCTATTTTGCTTGAGGGGAAGACAGTAAGTCCATTGTTATAAAAAAATTGATTAGAAAAATCTATTAAAGAATTATGATTTGAGCGGTAGTGCCAACCTAGAGAACAGTTCTTCGTATTAAGAACTTTAGTAGCAAGTTCTAATATTGACTCATTAATATCCATTTCTACAGATTCTGTATAGTCATCATCTTCATCTTCTAAAGAACTCTTCCATCGATTATCAGGGGGTAACTGTTTTTGATCACCGACTATAATTATTTGCTTACATCTTGCAATCAATCCGATAGCTTCCTCAGGATTCATTTGTGAAGCCTCATCAATTATTAATACATCAAAAATATCAATTGCTTTTGGCAGGCATTGCGCGGCAGATGAAGGCGACATCATGAAACAAGGCTTCATTCTTTGAAGTGAATTTCTAGCTTGCTTAAAAAATTTTCTATAAGGTAGAAATTTCCTAGTTTTATCAATTTCATAATTAATTAATTTCCCCTCTGTTAAGTCTTTTGGCCCACCAAGTGTATTCGTATCAATAAGATATCTTGAAGGATCCTTATGAAGATAATCATCTATGAATGCAGAAGAATCTTGTATAAATTTCTGATCAAACTTTATGAAATTTTCTCTACATGCTGATAAAACCTGTCCATCATATTTATTAATTTTTTTCTCAATATTTAATTCTTTAATTTGATTCTTAATATAAAAATATTCAAATACATTAGAAGGCTTTATATTAGATTCACAGGATAAGGTTATCAATTGATCAATGCCTTTTTTTAATCCTAAGTCAGAAATATTGCTTCTATATCTTTTTATTTTAATAACTAATTCAACTTCATCTTTTGATTTAATAATTAGAGATAGGCATTTATCAATTTCTGATAAATCAGTTAACTGATAATTTTTAAACAAATTTCTTGAAATATAGTTATTTATCTCATTACTCTTCAATTCAACTTTAATAGTTTGCATTAAAGATTTAAGTTTATCTATCTTTGTAAATAATTTAAAAGTTTCAATTATAGAATTTTTTTCTATTTTTTCATTTATTATTGATTCATAATTTACTAAGTCTAAATTACCTATTAACTTTAGGACATTTTTAATATTTGATGATGACAAGGAATACTCTAAATTATTTCCCAAATATAGATTTGATTTATTTAAAACTAACCCAAGTTGGGATAAATTTTGCTTTAGAGAATAAAGATCATCAAGTATAAAAGAAATATTTGAATAAGATGTTTTTAATATGGAATTCTTATAACTGTCACCTAATAGTAAAAGATTTGTCTTGATATTTGACAAACTATTTTTTGAATTATTCTGAACATCAATAAGACTTGATTTCTCAAAGCTCTCTATAAGAGGTATATTAACTTTCAAATATTTCTCGCTACTTTTATTTTCTAATATTTCAAATATTATTTGTAAATAATTAATATTTTTAAATTTATTTTTTATTTCTAAAATTAAACTTTCTAACTCTTCATCAATATTTATTTGAAAAGATAATTTTCTCAGGAAATCAAGATTTAAATTTGAAAATTCACATAATTTCTCTTTCTCTATATTTCTACAATATTCAGAAGCAACTTTATATATTCTTGCAATCTTATTAAGTGAGGGTTTTTTAATATCTTTTTTTGCAATTTTCTTCCATGTTTTTTTTACTAATCTAACTTCTTTATCTAATAAACATCCCAAAATAGAAGCATTTTTAATTACTTCAATTGATTCATCAAATTTTGATGCTCCATAATTAACTACTTTATCTATTTCAAGACCTGAATCTATTAATTTTTTGCTTTGCGAATTATTTCTTTGAATATCTTTTATTTTTCTAATAACTAATATTAATTCTTCAGAATCGCTTGAATGATTTAATAAATCCAAAATATCATTTTCATTATTTTTATATTTGAAGTCAACTTTTTTCTTATAACTTATTGCTTTTGACAAATCATTTAAAGAAATTTGTAAATTTATTCTTTTATCTTTTCTTCCTATCTCTCTAATAAAATGATTAGAAATTTCCTTTAAATTATCTAAATTTTTTAAAAGTTCCTCAATAGTTAGATAATCATTTTTTGGTTTATGAATTTTAATTTCCTCCAAACAAGACTCTAATAAATTAAATTTCTTTTGATTTTCTAAAAAAGGTTTTGCCCAATCTTCTAAATTTTTTTCTTTATCTTCTCTCTCAGCAACCAAAGTGAGAATTTCTGATATTAAAGAAAGATCATCATCTAAAATAAAATCTTTATTTAGGTCATTAAGAGAATTTAATTTATTTAGAATCTCAAAATTAGAATTAAAATTATCTTGATCAATATCACTTATCTCTTTAAGAGTTAAATCTTCTTTAATTAAATTATTTTTAAGATCTTTAATTAAATTTGTTAATTCAGAAGCCAAATTAATTAATTTTTCTAAATCATCTGAAGTCTCTGGGAGAGCCTGAAGTTGAAAAATTTCTTCAATATTTAAATTCTCTACTTCTCCGCAAGTTTCCTTTAATAAATCTAGGTTTGATTTAATTAATTCAATATTTTCTTTTTTTAAGCTTGTAAAGCGATTATTACTAAAATCAACTTCTAAATTTTTTATTTTCTCAAAATTATCAGTATCACTAATTTTTAATTTGTTATTAATATCTTGCCAAATCAATTCGAATATTGTTTTTTTCTCATTATTCACCTTAATATTCTTATTTATACAATTTACATGTTCATTCAATTCTTTTCTAAATTTCTTTAACTGGATTAAATTCTCTTCAAATGCAGGCTTAAAAAATCGTTGCTTTTGTTTAGTAATTCTATCTTTTAGATTCTCATGAAATGCTTTTTTAGATTTTGTTGGACTATGCAGCTCAAGTATATAATCGCCTAAGTTTTTATGTGTAAGTCTCTTTTTAACGACCTGTAAGGCTGCTAATTTATCGGCAGCAAAAAGTACCTTTTTATTTTTTACAATTAGCCCACCAATAATGTTTGTAATTGTTTGACTTTTACCTGTACCTGGAGGTCCCTCAACAGCCATACTTTTACCTTCTAAAGCTTTTAAAATAACCTTGTATTGAGTGCTATCTGCATCTGCTATTAACTTTGGCACTTGGTCAACAAGTTGATTTTTCTCAAATTCATCTTGTTCAATATTCATATCGCCAATATTTTCAACAGCACTAGTAGGGACTCCATTAATAAAATCTTTAACAAGTTGTTTTTCTAGCAAGGGATTTTTAGGCCAGTCTTCAAAATTTAGATCATCCCAAATTGCTAATTTTCCGAATTTAAATAATCCAATTGTGGCCCATCTTTTCAAATCCCATTTATAAGTTGGATCTTGCTGATTTTTTTCAAGAATTGCTAAATAAATTTTTTTGAAATATTCTTCAATCAATGGTTTATCGTCTCTATATTTGAGTGCAGGTAAATTAACGCCTTCTTCTTTGTTTAATTTGGATATTAATGATTGATTTTCAACAATTTCATTCTCTTCTGATTCCAAAAAATAATTAAATCCAGAACCAGTTTTTTCCCTAGTTAGTTTAACTGGATACAGTATTAGAGGTGCATAAATTTCATTTGGTGTTTTAGTTTCTTTTTCACCAGTTTTGCTTTTCTTATTTATTGGCCCTCTATAGGAGGTATATTGCAAAAAACCAATAGCTACATAAAGAACATTTATACCTTTGTCCTGAAGATAAGTGTTGTAATCGGATCTAATTAAATTACAAGATAAACTAAATTTAGGTTCTTCTTCAAAAACTTGAATAAATTTACTATCTTTTTTTACTAAAGCTGAAGTTTTCGATGATTCATATTTTAGGTTGAAATCATAACTCTCTTTTTCTGGTCTTGGTAACAATCTATATCTTCTGCTTTTTTGAAGTTTTTCAATTAAGTTTTCAGGTACTTCATTTACTATTCTTATAAATCTTTGTTTATTGGGATTTCTAGAATTTGGTCTATGACTAAATTGTATTAATGGATTTCTT
>CAYSSQ010000061.1:0-4993 GCA_964433825.1 uncultured Prochlorococcus sp.
AAATGCGCCAAAATATGATTAAATACACATAGTGAGTTTTGAGCTATTAATCTAAGTTCAATTTATTTTTTAAGAAATTTATGAGCATTCGTATTTACATAGGTAATTTGCCTTCAGGCTTTAACCCAAAAGAATTTGATAGCATTTTAAAGTCTGTTGCTGATGGGGCGAGATTTAAACCTGTTTTAGATAAAGAAACAAAGGAGTGCAGAGGATTTGGATTTGCTACAACTAATAATGAAGAAAATGCTAATTTGATTATTGAAAAACTTAATGGATTTGAGTTCCAAGGATCTAAATTAAGAGTTGAAAGATCTGAAAAGAAAGACTCATCCTCTGGTAAAAAAAATAGTTCTAATAAAAATAATAAGAGAAAAAATTTCAAAAAAATTGTACATAGTGATGCACCAAATATGCAGTCACCAGATCCTAGATGGGCAGGCGAGCTTTCCAAACTAAAAGAATTATTGGCTAATCAAAAGACTCCAGCTTAACTACTTTATTCTCGATATTAAGAATGAAATGGGCACCTCAATTGCTTTTATAGAATTCTTTACATAGGCTCTATTATTAAATACATCGTAGTCAAGTTTTTCAATAGCTTTTAATATACCCCTATAAAGTCTGAGAGAAGTCCATACTGGCCATCTAGCGTCTGAGGATAGCCATTTTATTCCTTCTTCTGAAATTTTGAACCACTCCCTAGCTCTCGTCAACTGAAATTCCATTAGATTTTTCCATTGGGTATTAATTTTCCCATCTAAAAGTTCTTTCTCGGAATATCCGAATTCTTCTATTTCATCCTGAGGGAGATAAATTCTTCCTCTTTGTCTATCTTCTCCAACATCCCTTAAAATATTAGTTAGCTGATTTGCAATCCCTAATGAAACTGCTGCCTCTGAGATATCAGGTACGTCTATCCAAGAGGCGGCAGTATAGTATGAATCTAACCCCATCACATTTTTTGTCATCAGTCCAACAGTACCTGCAACCCTATAACAATAAAGCTTGAGTTCGTCAAAATTTTTATATCTAAATTTTGTTAAATCCATTCTTTGTCCTTCGATCATATCTAAGTATGGATCAATGGATTGAGGATATTTTTCAATAGTATCTGCTAAGACAGCATCTAAGTCAGATTTGATTATTCCTTTAAAAATATTTTTTGTATTTTCCTCCCATGCACATAAATTATCAGATAATTCTTCTCTAGTCTTTTTTAAAGCATCTTGACTATCCATTAATTCGTCAGTTCGTCTGCACCAAACATAAATAGCCCATATTGCCTTCCTCTTTTCAATAGGTAAGAGTAAAGTACCTAAATAAAAAGTTTTAGCCCACTTTTGAGTTTCTTTTCTGCATATTTCATATGCATCATCTAGTTTATGAAATGATTTTTTCAAAAAGCTCTTTAATAAATAATTTAATTTATAATTTTATTTTATATTTATTAGGAAGTAACATTTCTATCTTTTGAATATTCTTTATCAATTGTTTCAGCGCATAATTTCCCACTTAAAACCGCACCTTCCATTGAGGCCAAATATTTCTGCATCGTATAGTCTCCAGCTAAAAAGAAGTTCTTAATTGGAGATCTTTGACTTGGTCTTAATTCTTGGCATCCAGGAACAGCTTTATAAACTGATCTAGGAGTTTTTACAACTTTAAATTTTCTTAAATTTGCTTTGTTATCTCCGATGAAATGAGTAGGGAATAGTTTTTTTAATTCCCCCATCGTGGCATCAATAATTTGTTCGTCACTTTTACTTATCCATTCTTTAGCTGGAGCGAAAACAAGCTCTAACATAGATCTGTCTGGATCTTCATATTCTTTACATGCAATACTCATATCAGCATAAACACTCAGTAAAGGAGATCTACTAAATAATAAATGATCAATATCAGTTAGTTTTTTATCAAACCATAAGTGAATGTTGATAACTGGTACCCCATTAAGTCCTTTTAATTTAGAAAAAGTTTCTAATCCTTTCCATTGTTTAGGAATAATTCCTTTAAAAATATCAACTGGCATCGCACTGACGTAAGCATCTGCTTCAATTTCTTTATTTTCTTGACCATCTGTAGGAGAGATAGTAAAACTTTTGACAGAGCTATCTTCATTAAGATTTATCTTTTTTACTGGGCTATTCATATGTACTTCGCCGCCTCTCTCCGTAATGTAATCAACAATGGGTTGACAAAGCCTTTCGGGTGGAGCTCCATCAAGAAAAGCCATCTTTGAACCATTTTTTTCCTGCAAAAATCTATTCAAAGCTGTTAATAAAACTGTTGATGATATTTCATCTGGCCCAATAAAGTTTAATGCTTTGCTCATTGCGATAAATACTTCATCATTAACTCTTTCCGGAATATTATGCTCTTTTAACCAATCCGTCCAAGATTTGGAGTCGCATTTCTCAACATAGGATTGGCCTCTAAGCATTGCTGGAACAAGACCTAAACCAAATAAAATTTTTTCATTCCATGAAAGCATGTCATTATTGCTTAGGATTGCTGAGACTCCGTTAAGTGGTGCTGGCATATCTGGAAAATCAAATCTGCTATATGTTCCTGGCTCGCTTGGTTGATTAAAAATCATTGAATGGCTTTTCCATTGAAGGCGGTCCTCAATATCCAACTCTTTAAATAGCTGAAGCATATTTGGGTAAGCACCGAAGAAAATATGGAGTCCCGTTTCATACCAATCACCATCTTCATCTTTCCAAGCCGCAACTTTCCCCCCTAATACGTCTCTAGCCTCGAGGATAATAGGAATATGGCCATGATCAACTAAATATTTAGCACAGGATAAACCTGCCAAACCTGCACCAGCAATTAAAATACGCATTATTCAAACAAAAAATAAATTTACACTTACAATGAAGTTATCCTAAAGTTAAAACATTATACTTTCTTTCGTTGAATATTTCTTAAAAATTATGGAAAAAATGCTTTTAAAATCAACTACAAGACATGTAAGGATATTTACTGCTGATGTTGTTGATAATGAATTACAATTTGACAAGAATAAATTAACTATTGATTTAGACCCTGATAACGAATTTTTATGGAACAATGAATGTCTGGATAAAATTAATAATAAATTTTCTGAATTAGTTTGCGAAAGGGAAGGTAAAAATTTAGATGATTATGAACTTCGTAAAATTGGTTCTGAAATTGAAGGCTTAATCAAACAGTTGTTGCAAAATGGATTATTGAGCTATAACCCAGAATGTAGGGTTATGAATTACTCAATGGGATTACCTAAAACTAAGGAAGTATTGTGAATAGAGTTCCAGATAGAGGGTCTAGGAGAAAATCTAGGCGAGGTTATGGTTATCCCAAAGAGGATAGGTTCTCTGAATTCCAACCAACTTCGCAAAGGAAATTGCCATCTAACTCTAAAAATTCTATCAACTTAAATACAGGAACAATTGCTGTTCTTGCTGGTGTTCTTATTTTAGGCGTAGGAATTGGTAGTGCTATAACTAGTACAACAGATGGAGGTCAAGGAAATATTGCTAGCCAACAGCAATTAGATATGGCTGTACCAGACCCTGAATTTTGTAGACAGTGGGGTGCGAGTGCATTTGTAATTGATGTTGAAATGTATACGACTTTGAATCCTTCTACTAGTTTTGTTACTCAGCCCGCTCTACAGCCTGGTTGTGTTATTAGAAGGGAGAATTGGACGGTTTTGCAAAAACAAGGAGCAATAAGTAATGAAGATGTCAGAGAGTGTAAACAGAGGATGAATACTTTTGCTTATATAGGCTCCATAAGAGACAAGCCTATTGTTAAATGTGTGTATCAAACGGATGTCAAAGAAAATAAGTTTATTATTAAAGGTGATGGACAAGTGGAAGATGGAGGGGTTGGTATCAATAAAGAGGCTTCACAATTCTAAATAACCTTTACTTCTTAATGGACTCTCACTGCTAGCGAAATTGGGCAATATATCTTTTTTGAAAGCTTCTGAGGCTTTAGATTTGTATCTCGAAGGGTTTGTTATTAGTTTTAATTCTCTTTTAACCCCTAAATCAGACATATTAGGTTTATAAATTGTTCCTGATGAGAGTTCTTTCTCTATTGATATAACTGGAAGAAATGCTGCACCTAATCCAGACTGTACTGCGTTTTTTATAGCTTCAAGAGAATTCAATTCCATTTCAATTTTTAATCTTTGAATATCTAAACCTGAATCCTTTAATAACTTATCTACAACTTTTCTTGTAGTTGACTTAGAATCAAGAGTGACGAAATTTATTTTGTATAAATCTTCTTTTCTAAGTTCTTTCTCTTTGGCGAGTTTATGTTTTGCTGGTAATACTAAAGCGAGTTCATCGGTAGCATAGGGAATCACATCTAATAAGCTTTCTAATTCTGTTGGTAACTGACCTCCAATAATTCCTAAATCTATTTGACCATTAGCTACACTCCATCCTGTTCTTCTTGTGCTGTGAACTTGAAGTTGTACTGAAACATCTGGATATTTTTGACGAAATAGACCAATCATCCTTGGCATGAGATAAGTACCAGTAGTTTGACTAGCACCTATTACTAAAGTTCCACCTTGAAGACTATTCAGGTCTTCAACTGCTTTGCAAGCTTCGTCGCATTGGTTAAGAATTCTTTGACAATAATCAAGTAATATTTGACCTGCTTCAGTTAAAAGAGCTTTTCTACCACCTCTATCAAAAATTGTAATTTCAAGTTGCTTCTCAAGATTTTGGATTTGTAAACTGACTGCAGGTTGCGTCACGTAAAGGACGTCAGCAGCTTTTTTAAAACTACCCTGCTCAGCGATGGCTTTTAGTATCCTAAGTTGATCTAGTGTAAATGGTAATTCAGGCATAGATATGCCAAAAAAATAATATTAATAAGTTTAATACTTAGCTGCATTAAAGTTAATAATAAATTATAAATAATTGTGAACACAAAATTTTATGGAAACTCATATTACTTCAATAATAGTTTTCATTTTAATAATAAT
>CAYSSQ010000062.1:0-4981 GCA_964433825.1 uncultured Prochlorococcus sp.
AATTCTTGCTCAGGAGATCTCCACCAATCCGTAGACCATATCCTGAAAACATCCCAACCTAATCCTTCTAATACTTGTTGCCTTAATCGATCATGAACCCTAGCTGAATATCCAGAATGATAGGACGCACCATCACATTCTACGGCTAAAAGATATTTTGACTTATCTCTTGGATCCTTTATAGCTAAATCTATTCTGTAATTAAGACATCCTATTTGAGCATCAACTTCGTAACCTCTTTTTTGTAATGAACTCATTATTGCCGCCTCAAAATCATTTTCTGGTTCTCCACTTTTTCTTACGGAAGTATCTGTAATTATTCCAGTCTCAGCATAGGATAAGTAATCTCTTAGATATCTTTTACCAGTAATTGCTTCAGGATTAACTCTTATATCTCCAGATTGTAATGAAGTAACTAGATAAACTTTTTCTTTAGCTCTTGTAAGTAGGACATTTAATCTTCTCTCACCTCCCGCTTTTACTAAATCACCAAATCTATTAGCCACTACACCATTTTGATCTGGACCATATACTGTAGAAATTATTACAATATCTCGTTCCTCTCCCTGAACTGTTTCTAAATTCTTTACTAGTAATCTTTCAAGCTCTCCCTTATGCAAATTCATATAATCATTAAAGACTGTATCTTTATTTCTTAAGATATCAATCTCATCTTCTATTAATCCTGCTTGTGCTCTATTTGTAGAAGCAATAAGAATAGTTTTAGAAGGATCATCTTCTATTTGTTTTTTTAAAACTTCAATAACAGTATTTACTTCTGGTAAATTTTTACTTGCATGATAATAAGGATTTTCTACCTTAACTAATTTAATTTCAGATCCAATTTTGTTTGAGGGAAAAACAGTTAATCTATTTTCATAAAAAGATTTATTAGAGAAATTAATTAAAGAATGATGTCTAGAACGATAATGCCAACCTAGAGCACAATCTCTTGAATTTCTAAGTACTTTATTTGCTAATTCAAGAATTGACTCGCTTATTTCAAGATCAACAGTCTCTTCATAATCATCATCATCATCGTCATCATCTCTAGTCATCCAGCGATTATCTGGCGGTAGTTGTTTTTCATCTCCAACAATAATAACTTGCTTACATCTTGCTATTAAGCCAATAGCTTCTTCAGGATTCATTTGAGAAGCTTCATCGATAATCAGAACATCAAAAATATCACATTTTTTTGGAAGACATTGAGATGCCGATGATGGCGACATCATGAAACAAGGTTTCAATCTTTGTAAAGAAATCAATGCTTGAGAAAAAAGTTTTCTAAAGGGAAGATGGTTTCTTTTTTTATTAATCTCATGCTCAATTAAATCTCCTTCTCTTAAATTTTTTGGACTTTGACTAAGGCCTATTGGGTCTTCTCTTGCAACTGTATTTCTATCTAAATATTTATCAATATATAATGAAGTTTCTTGAATAAATGATCTATCTAAATCACAAAACTGTTCTCTACAAATACCAGTTGCTTTACCTGAAAACTTATTAAGTTTTTGATCTAATGAGATTTCTCTTATTTGATATTTAACGTAAAGATATTCAAAAATATCTGAGACTTTAATATTTATTTGATCTGAAATAGAAATTAATTGACTTATTCCATCATTTAATCCAAGTTTAGAAATATTTTTTTGTAGTCGTTTAAATTCAATTAATGCATCTAAATCATTCTGAATATTTATCAAATAATTTAAACTTTTTTTTAATTCATTAATTTGATCTAAGTAGTCACTTTGATTTAAGTTCTCTTTTAAATAAAAACTCAAAATCTTGTTATCGAAATTGGATGATATATCACTCGAATAATTGATTAATTCTCTTAATCTTGTTAAAAATTTTAAAGATGCAGACAAATTAGGATTTTCAATATTTTTATTTAATAAAGAGATATAACTAGATAAATCGATATTTCCAAATAACTCTAGAATCCTGTTTATATCTTTTGAAGTTACAGAGTACTGAAGATCTTCTTCACAAAAAATATCAGAATCTTTAATAGTTAATTCAAGTTTTTTTATTATAGATTTTAAGGATTTTATATCCTCTAAAATTAAACTGATATTTGAAAAACTTGTTTCTAAAATATTTTTACTAGGCTCTTCTCCTAGCAAAGTTATACTGGTAAAAATATCTGTAGCATATGAACTAGAATTTTCTCTAACCTCATAAAAATTCTTATCGAGTAAAGATTGAAAAACAGGGAGTTTTAGATCTTTATAAATAGATTTATTATTAATGAAAACCTTATAAAGATTATCAACAATAGTAATATCTTCAAATTTGTTTTTTGTGTTATACATTATTTCCTCTAGACCACTATCGAAAGTTAAATTAAAGGAAATCTCTCTTAGTTTATTTATTTCTATATGTTGAAAATCAGCCTCCTCCTCTTTAAGAATATTCTCACAGTAATTACTCGCAATTAAATAAAGTTTTGCCATTCTTGCAAGAGAAGGTCTTTTAAAACCTTTAATTGAAAGATTTTTCCAAGAAGATTTTACATTTCTTACTTCTTTATTTAAGATGCAATCAAAAATGGACGCATTCTTTATTGTTTCAGAATAATCATTTAACTTCTCTGGGCCAATCTCTAAAATCTTTTGCAGATCTAAACCGCTTTTTTTAATTTTTATACCATCATTACTATTTTTTTGTATTTGTTTAATTTTTTTAATGATATTTTCTAAATCAACTAAATCTTTGGATTTAACTAATAAAAAAATAAGATCATCATAAATTTCATCATGAGTATCACAAACATGATTAAAAAACTTTAAAGAATTTATGAGATCATCAAAAGTAAGTAGATTATTTAATCTTCTATCTTCT
This sequence comes from uncultured Prochlorococcus sp., assembly GCA_964433825.1. Classification (GTDB taxonomy): domain Bacteria; phylum Cyanobacteriota; class Cyanobacteriia; order PCC-6307; family Cyanobiaceae; genus Prochlorococcus_A. Next base: position 2,851 of record CAYSSQ010000062.1, read on the forward strand.
TTAGAAATATCTCTCAAAAGACCACTAAAGATTTCATATATAAATTTAATATCATTTAATAAATCTTTTATTTTAGCTTTCTTATCCTCAGGTTCCATCCCATCAATTTGACTCAAGCAATTCTCAAAAAGATCAAATTTATTTTCATTTTCGAGTAAAGGTTTTGCCCATTTCTCTATATAATTTTCTTGATCTTCCCTCTCAACAACTAATTTATATATTTTTGAAAGTCTGTCTTTAATATCCTCTTTAAGAGTGAACTCTTTATTAATAAATTTCTCAGAAATTAATTCTTGAAGATTATTAATATCATTTTCTAAATCAACTTTATCAATTTTTATAAGAGAACTATAATTAACACTTTCTTGATTTAATTTAATTTCAAAATCTTTTAGTGATTGCAGAAGGTTATTTGAAATTCTTGTCAACTGAGATAAGTCATCACTAGTCTCTGGTAATCCTTTTATTTCAGATAATTTAAGGAATTGATCGCTTTGAGAAGATTTAGTTAACTCACCAAGCAAATCTAAATTAGATTTAACTAAAGCAAAATTTTGTTTCTCTATATTCTTAAATAAATTATTTATAAATTTATCTTCGAGATCTTTAATATCATCAGTATCAATAACATCTCCTAAATTTAATTTATTAAGTATATCCCTCCACATTATTTCAAAAACAGTAGTTTTCTTATCATTTAAATTAATTTTTTTGTTGATAATATTTACATGTTCATTTAGCTCTTTTCTCAAGTTCTTTAATTCGGCAAATGAATCTACATAATTGTCTCTAAAAAATCTTGTTTTAGGTTTAGCTAGTCTGGCAGATAAATTTTCATGAAAATCTTTCTTTGATTTTGTAGCATTATGAAGTTCAAGAATATATTGACCTAAATTTTTATTTGAAAGCCTTTGTTTGACCACTTCTAAAGCAGTAAATTTATCGGCAGCGAATAATACTTTTTTGTTCTTTACAAGTAAGCCTCCAATAATATTGGTGATGGTTTGGCTTTTCCCCGTTCCAGGTGGGCCTTGAATTGCCATACTCTTTCCTTCAAGAGCTTTTACAATTACTTTGTATTGAGTACTATCTGCTTCAGAAATTAATTTTGGTATTTGATCAACTAGTTGAATTTTTTCGAATTCATCTTGAAAAATATTCATATCTCCTATATCTTCAACTGAATTGGAGGGGACTCCATTAATAAAATCCTGTACAAGTTGCTTACTTTCAAGTGGATTTTTTGACCACGAATCAAAATTAGTATCTTCAAAAATAGCTAATTTACCAAATTTAAAAATACCAAGTGTTGCCCATCTCTTTAATTCCCATTTATTAGTATTTTCAATTTCATTTTTTTCTAGAAGTGCGTTATTTATTTCTTTAAAATATTGTTCAATTAAAGGTTGATCCTCTGAAGCATATTTTAATTCTGGCAAAGAGATGCCTTCTTCTTTTACTAATTTGGCGTTTAATGACCTATTTAAAACAAGTTCTTCTTCACTTGTTTCTAAATAGTAATTAAAACCAGAGGCAGTTTTTTCTCGCGTTATTTTAACGGGATAAAGTAATAAGGGAGCATATGCCTCAGTTGGAGGTTTTTTTTGTTTTTTATTGGGATCTAATGATTTGCTTTTTGTAGAAATAGATCTATTAATTGGGTATTTTAAAAATCCAATAGCAACGTATAAAACATTTATTCCTTTATCTTTTTCAAAACTATTACTCTCTAATCTGATAGTGTTGCAAGACAAACCAAATTTAGGTTGTTTTTCATAAACTTGAATCTTTGTAGAACTCTTTTTGTATAAAGCCGCTGTCTTTGGCGTTATATATGGAAGATTAAATTCATATTCTGCTTGACTCGGTTGTGCTTGTAATTGATATCTAGATCCCTTTCTTAGCTTTTGTATTAACAGTTCTGGAATTTCATTTACAATTCTTAGAAATCTTTGTTTATTAGGATTCTTTCCACCTGCATTATGGCTATATCTTATAAAACTATTTTTACCTGAGAGATCTAATAATCTTTCTCTCAGTTTTTCTGCTTTTTCCCTTAACTCAGAAACCACTTGGAAGTGTTTTGTAATATTTTTATTAATCTACAATGATATTGATTTTCTGACTATAT
>CAYSSQ010000063.1:0-4851 GCA_964433825.1 uncultured Prochlorococcus sp.
TGTTTTCTTTTTTAGCAGAAGTATTGCAACCAATTAACTGTGTTTTAATTTCTGAAGATGTTCCAAGCATAACTATCGTTCTCTCAGAAAGAAGGGAGAATTCACTAAAAGGAAAAATTTTTAATGATAAAAAAATAAAAGGAACTTTTTATACCCGCAAACCCAATAAAGAAAACCCTGCTAGATGGAGTTTTGAATCATCTAATATTAAATTTAATGGTGATATATTACTCTTTAAGGATAAAGAACTTTGGCATCGATATCAAAATAAAATTAAACCAAATCAAGTTAATAGAGCATTATTTTCAAACTTATCTCTGAAACTTTCAAAAATTTCAGATGATTTAGATTTATTAAAGGGTACATCTGGATTTTTTAAAATCGGTAATCAATGTAATGGTGGCAAAATTAATAAGGTATTGCATAAAACTATAAATGATTCATTCATAATTCTTTAATTTAATTTAAAAGAAAATCTTAATGAAGGAAAAACAAGAAAGCTAAATTTATTTGAATTTAAAATTGATTTTCTTAAGTTGGAAGATATTTTAATTAAAATTTTTACAATTATTTAAAAGAGATTCCCATCTTTTTTGACTAGCATTTATTGATGCAAAAGGTGGCTCAGTTCCAGTAATTTGAAATGCTTTAATTAATGATTCATTAGCAAGTATTCCAAGTTTTGCTGCTCTTATTTGCCTAGAACATATTTTTTTTTTAATTCCGAGTTTCATATCACTCTCTATTTCTTTAAGAATTTGGCTTGCTTCATTTGATTTAGTATAAAAATCATTCATATAAAAATCTGAATTATATTCAGCATTAACTTGATTTGGAATATTAATGTTTATTGAATAAATTATTAAGAAAGAAAATATTATTATTTTCATTGATATGCATCTTTTCTTAATTAAAGGTTAATAGTTTTATCTCCTAATATGTAAAAATTTAACAAAATAATTTGTTTATTTTGGATTAAATTTTATAGTAAAATCTTTTATTAATTTATTTAATAATTTACTTTCAAATTATTTATTTTTTCTAACTCGTTTTAAAGTCCCATCGCTTTTTTTAGTTTAGAAGCTTCATCTAATCCCTCCAAAATTGTAAATGTTGAGTTCTCAGTTGCTTTCACCCTCAGCTTTGAAAGCTCTCTATATTCTTCAGATTCATATGCTTCGATGGCTGCTTTCATGGAGGAGAATTCGCAAATAATTGCTAAATTAGCATCCTGAGTTTTTTCTTTCCCTTGCGGCTCTGTATCTTTTGCAAATACTTCCCCATTAACCTCTTTTAGCCAGGGAGCCACTTTTTTCAAATATTCATCGAATAATTCTTGATTAATTATTTTTGCCGTATATATCCAGTAGCCTTTGGCACCTCTCTTATCCATGATAATTTATAAATTTTTATTATTTAATTTAGATCACTTGTATACTACAAAAAATAAAATTTATGTTTAATTAGCATTTCAAATTAATTTCCATAATCAAAATAACGATTCAACTTAATAAAGAAATTGTATATTTAATATTCAAATAAAGTTATACTTCTCGCAATATATTAAAATTTATCACTCCAGAAAATAAAGTGGTTTAATTATAAAGCTTTTAAGAAAAATCAATTGCTCATAATGATTATTTTCTCTAACAGAGTATGTAAAGTTTCCTTAAGAGAATTCATTGATAGCAGTCAATTTGGTATTTTTGCTTATTGATATACATCAAAACTCAGCATAATATAGGCAAAATGAAAGTGAAATCTAATTATGAGTAACCAAAATAGCCAATCACACAAAAGACAAGAAAAAAATACTGAATGGTTAGATGAACTAATTAATCAGATTGAATCTAAGATAAGACGTTCAGGAGGAAAATATGAATAAAAATAAATATAATAAAAATTCTTTAAAAGAAGAACAACATCCCGTTGATGCATATTATGAGTGCATATCTTATTGCGATATAAATCCTAAAGGAATAGATGAAGATTGCGAGAGCATTTGTATAGAGAGGCATTTAAAAGGTAACCTCTGGTAAATAAGGCTTTTTACTCTATTCAAAATAAAATAATTTGTTTTAATATTAGTTCAAATTAATGGAGGGTTTTCTTATGACCAACCTCTCTACGGTGATACTACTCTTAACAGCATTATTAGTAAATTTAGGAGCAATCTTAACAGCTAATATATATATTAGGTCAATAAAAGAATTGCAACGGAAGCAATTATTCTGTGGTAAATCATTAAGTAATCCATATTGTATAATTGAGAGATTTGTTCCAATAATTAATATCACCTAAAAACCTTTTTTATTGATAAAAATAATTTCCATTTTAGCTTTAAATTGACTTACAAATAAATTTTAAAGGTAAGATTTATAAATTCAACTTAAGAAGTTTAGAATTATCTGGGCAATAAAGAGGATGCATTGGATTATTATATTTTGTTTTATTAATCAGTAAAGGTTTTGTATTCCTTGAAAAGTTTTTCTTTTTATATGAAATATATTTTTTAATAATCTTATAAACTTGAATATCTCGATCAAAAAGGGTCCCTTTATTTCCCCAACCTATCCATAAGTCACAATTCATAGATTTAGACCAATAATTAATGCTGTTTTCAAGAACTTTATTATTTAAAAATCCAATTGGATCTTTATGGATTTGCAATAGTTTTGGAGAAGTTGAAACCAGCCCAAAAAGATTAATAATTTTTATCTTTCCATAATTATATTTATTACATATTTTTATAATTTTCTTTGTTGTATTATCCAGAAAATTTTGATTAGATTTAGATGGATTTAAACCAATAAATATAATTTCTTTCTTATTTAACGAAATTTTTAAATCTAAAGACCATCTATAAGAATTACAATCGCTAAAGAAACAATTCAAATCAATTATTTTTAACTTAGAAAAGTTTCCCATAAAATTTATTAACAGAAGCCTTATATTTCTTTGAGGTATTTTGAAATTAAAGTTTAACTTTACTTGAGTGATAATAAATAAAATTAAATTTTTAAAGAATTCTTAATTGCTTTTTAAAAAAGTAATGTGTATCCCTTTTGAAAATAAAGTAATCTATCACTAAAAAGGTTATAAATCTTTTAGAAAATTTTGTTGTTCAAAATAAAAAAATTTTTAGTTTTAATAATCTTCTTGTCTTATTTCACCTTCTCCGTACAAGATTTCTTCTTTATCAATATTTTCTTCTGTTAGTAATTCCCAAAAGGTCTTTTCGGTTAATACTTCTACATTTGTAAAATCTTTTTCCATTAATATACAAAAAAAGAACTCTCTTATATAAAATCAAAAATTAAAATTTTAGAAAATATCAAAAGATAGTCACTTAATATCATAAGTTAACTTTTAGTGTAATTTCTGATAGTGTTATTAGTTTTGAATGAGATAAGTAGTAAAAAAATGATGCTTCCTTTTTAACAACTTCTATTTTCCAATTTTTTATTTGATTTATAGCCTATATTTTCGATAGTAATTTAATCTATCGCATTACATGATTACTCTTGTTTAGCAATCTAAACTAAATAAGGTTAAAAGAATTTTATTTTATAATTTCAATTATTGAATGAAAATTATTTTAATTTTGAAAAGGGTTAAAATATTAAAAATTTTAAAATTTATGAGAGTTAAACTTGAACCTGATACAGCATTTATTGGAAAAAAATTTGGATGGATATTTTTTAGTGTGATATTTATACTTAATTTACTCTTTTTTATTTGGTTTTTTTTATTTTCTAATTTAATTTAAGTCTAAAAAGATAAAAATTTATTTTAATATATTCGTTTTTATTAATTAAATATTAACTTTTTAATAGTAATTTGAGCTTAATATGCAATTACTTAAAAAAATAATTCTAAGCTAATGAATATAAATTTTTTTTATTGGATTCCAATATTTTTATTTGGATCAATTTACCTAATCAAATTATCCAAAAATATCATAGAGGTTGGTTTAAAAAAATGACGAAATTCTTAAATAATAACTTAATGTATTAAAAAAATCTTATAGGGCCAAGTATTTTATTGAATATTTTTTTTAGCAGAGGGGTTTCTTTAATTTCATAAGTTGGTTTTTGACTTTTCTTAGGAGCTTTTTCAGTTGACATAATAGTAATGAGTTATTTAGTTACATTAATATTTTTATTGTATAAATTCACATGATCTTATTAATTTCTCATATCAAAAGTATAAAATATTATTCAATAAAGTTCTATCTATTACTTTTATTCTTTGTAATAGGTCTATTTATGGATTAAAAAATTTATTTTAAAACCTAGATGAAATTAATTTTTAGATATGAAAATATCTTACTTAAAGTTGGATCTTTATATCTTTATTACTTTTGTGATTTTAATGTTTGTGTAGGAAACTTTTGATTGATAATATAATTTGCAATTAACGATAAAACCAAAAAAAAGATTAAGCTTGCTAATGTTGAGAAATGCATAAATGAATATTTATCTATTTATATAAAACCAAATTTAAAAAATAAATCAATTGCCTGGCTACTTTAATTTATCTAATAAAATTGTTCTTATTCTTTTTTCAATATCTTAGATTTCCCTGAAGGCTTTAAATAACTTGATTCATTATTATTTTTCAATTTAAAATGTTCTTATAAATTACACAATAAATTTCTATTGAAAGCTATTTAAAGAGAAAAACTCATATCTCTTTCCAAAAAAAAGAAATATTTTAATTGTACATATGTATTAAATTTTGCATTAATGGGCGATTGTTAATAGTTAAAGTCTAAAGAATGAATAATAATAAACTAAATCTTGCTATTTCAATTGCGGTGTTTCTTTTTGTTACTCCTCAACTATTTCT
>CAYSSQ010000064.1:0-4280 GCA_964433825.1 uncultured Prochlorococcus sp.
AGAAATTTCATTTCTTCAGCATTAATATCATTTATTATTCTTTCATAATTATTTTTAAGATCTGGATAAGTATTTTTCATAATATCAATTCCTACTTCAGCTAATTTATAAATAAAAATCTTTTCAATACCTAATAGTCTTCCATGCCTAATCATTCTCCTCAATAATCTTCTGAGGACATAACCTCTTCCAAGATTGCTAGCCACAACACCATCAGAGATTAAATGAATAACTGCTCTTGTATGATCACCTAATATTTTCAATGATGTCTTCTGTTTGCTTTTTGCTGCTAAATAACAAATATTTGCAACTTCTGAAGCTTTCTCAATAATAGGAAATATTAAATCAGTCTCATAATTATTTTCTTTTTTTTGAAGAATTTGGGCCATTCTCTCCAAACCCATTCCAGTATCTATATTTTTATTCTTAAGATCTGTTAAATCACCATTAGAATCGCGATTATATTGCATGAAAACTAAATTATAAAATTCAATAAATCGCTCATCATCATCTAGATCGATATTATCCATTCCTCTATCTGGATGAAAATCATAATAAAGTTCTGAACATGGTCCACAAGGTCCTGTCTTACCAGAGGACCAAAAATTATCCTTCTCATCTAACTCTATAATTTTTGAAGTATTAATTCCTATCTTTTCCCAAATTTTTTTTGATTCTTGATCTTTATAAAAGACGCTGATTACTATATTTTCTTTTTTTAATTTATAAATTTCAGTTACTAATTCCCATGCCCATAAAATCGCTTCTTCTTTAAAGTAATTTCCAAATGAAAAATTACCAAGCATTTCAAAGAATGTATGGTGTCGAGCAGTTGCTCCAACATTATCAATATCGTTTGTCCTAATACATTTTTGACTTGAAGTCGCTCTATCAGAAGGTCGTTCTTTTAGACCTAAAAATACCGATTTAAATGGGAGCATCCCTGCTATTGTGAGTAAAACTGTAGGATCTTCGGGAATTAATGAGGCACTAGGGATGACTTTATGAGATTTTTTTTGATAGAAACTTAAAAAGGCTTGTCTAATTTCATCACTGCTTATTGGATTTTTTATAAATTCAGATGACATTTAAGCAGAAAGTTAAATTAAATAATTAAGAAATAAGCAATTTCTTAAATTTCACGGTTAATATCACGCGAATTTATATTCTACTGAACTAAAGTTAATAAATAAAGTTTTTTGTATTATGGTATCTTCTACAAAAACAAGTACTACTAAATTGCAACATGTAGAGCAAAAGCTTTCAATACAATGCAAAGATTTTGCAGCTGATTCTACATCTATAAGATCTTTAGATTGGGATAGAAGCAGATTTGATATTGAATTTGGATTAAGAAACGGGACTACTTATAACAGTTTTATTATTAGAGGTAAAGATATTGCAGTAGTTGACACTAGTCACTCAAAATTTAAAAAGCTTTGGCTGGATAGTTTGATTGATCAAGTAAATCCTCAAGACATAAAATATTTAATTACAAGTCATACTGAACCTGACCATTCAGGTTTAATATCAAATCTACTAGATCTAAATAATAATATTACAATTGTAGGTTCTAAGATTGCACTCAAATTCATTGAAGATCAAATTCATAGACCTTTCAGCAGATTAGAAGTTAAAAGTGGAGAATATCTTGATCTGGGACTAAATGAGGAGAGTGGGATTAGTCATAACATTGAATTTATAAGTGCGCCTAATTTACATTGGCCAGATACAATTTTTTCTTATGATCATGGAACAAAAGTTCTATACACATGCGATGCTTTTGGATTACATTACTGCTCGAATGAGTTTTTTGACTCAAATCAGAAAGAAATTTTTAAAGATTTCCGATTTTATTATGACTGTTTGATGGGTCCAAATGCACGAAGTGTTGTTCAAGCAATAAAAAAAATTGATAAATTACCTGAAGTTAAGGCAATAGCAGTAGGTCATGGACCAATTTTAGAAAACCATGTTCATTTTTGGAAAGATAAATACTCTGAATGGAGCAACAATAAAAGTAAAGGTAATGAATTTGTAGCCGTATGTTACATAAGCGATTATGGTTTCTGTGACAGATTAAGCCAAGCATTATCTCATGGCATTACAAAAGCTGATGCACAAGTTCAACTTGTCGATTTAAGATCATCCGATGCACAAGAATTAACTGGATTAATTAGTGAAGCAAAAGCCGTTGTAATACCTACATGGCCTTTAGATTATGATATTGATTTGCAAGAATCTATTGGTACACTTTTCGCGGCTTTAAAGCCAAAACAGTTTACTGCAATTTATGACTCCTTTGGTGGTAATGATGAGCCGATAGATTCCCTCGCAAATAAATTAAGAGAATTAAAACAAAAAGAAGCACTTACTCCTCTTAGAGTAAAAGAGAATCCAAACGCGATTATTTATCAACAATTTGAAGAAGCAGGAACTGATCTAGGACAACTAGTAAATAAGAAGAAAAATATTGAATCTATTAAAAATCTCGATGCTAATCTTGATAAAGCTTTAGGCAGATTAAGTGGCGGATTATATGTGGTTACAGCAAGCGAAGGCTCTGGAGACACTTTCCGACAGAGCGCTATGGTAGCAAGCTGGGTTAGTCAAGCAAGTTTCTCTCCTCCAGGAATAACAGTTGCTGTAGCAAAAGATAGAGCTATAGAATCATTTATGCAGGTAAATAAAACTTTCGTGATAAATATTTTAAGAGAAGATAATTTCCAAAAAATGTTCAGACATTTTTTAAAACGTTTCGCTCCAGGTGCTAATAGATTTGCTGATGTAGATATTATTAAAAATATCGCAAAGGGAGGACCAGTATTAGCTGATTCCCTCGCATTCCTAGATTGCAAGGTGATTTCTAGATTAGAAACGCCAGATCATTGGATTATTTATGGAATCGTAGAAAATGGAAATGTATCAGATTTAAGTTGTAAAACTGCTGTTCACCATAGAAAAGTTGCAAACCATTACTAATAAAAAAGTTTATTTAAAAATGAAACCAAATTATATTGATTCATTAAAAGATATTGATAACTTATTAGAATTTAATCTTAGAAATAATTTAAATTGCTTTAGGTTTCTCAACAATAAAAAAGAAAGGTTTGAACTTGAATTTAATTTAGAAAAGGGAACTTCACATAACACTTTTTTAATAAATGAAGATAATGAACTAATAATTATTCATCCTCCTGAACTAGAACATTTCGAATCATTTAAACAAATAATAAATGTTTACAATGAGAAATACAAAATCTTAAAAATAAATATAATCACTGGTCATATTAATCCTCAAATTGTTGCAACAATCAAAGGAATAAAAGAATCATTTAAAACTATTAATATTATTTGTTCTGCTCCCGGCAAAAAACTTATTTCTGAATTATGGCTTCTTAAAAAACCAGGTGATGCTGAATCGTTAGATCTTGAGATCCCAAATATTACATTAGTCAAGAAGGAATTCACTTTAAAATATAAAGATAATATATTGCACTTAATACCTGCTCCTACTGCAAGATGGCCAGGAGGATTAGTGATATATGAAGAGAATTCTGAGCTCCTTATAAGTGAAAAATTATTCTCTTGTCACATAGCTTATGAAGATTGGTCGGAGAATAATAGATTAAGCACTGAAAATGAAAGAAAACATTTTTATAATTGTTTAATGGCGCCTATGTCATCACAAATAACATCTCTTACAGAAAAAATCTTTGAATATCAGATAAAGTGCATTGCTCCATTACATGGACCAGCAATAGAATATAGCCTTAAAAGTTTTATCAATGACTACATACGTTGGGGAGAAAATATCGCAATCAATAATCCTAAGATTGCATTAATATATGCCAGCGCTTATGGGAATACTGCTTCGATTGGTGATGCTTTAGCCAAAGGAATAACAACCACATCAGTTGAAGTTGAAAGCATTAATTGCGAATTTACAACAAGCGACGACTTAATTAAATCAATAAAAAAAGCTGATGGATATCTATTAGGGACTCCAACCCTAGGGGGACATGCACCTACTCCAATAATAAGTGCTCTTGGAAGTATTTTATCTGAAGGAGATAGATTAAAACCTATAGGAATTTTTGGTAGTTTTGGTTGGAGTGGAGAGGCAATAGATTTACTTGAATCTAAATTAAAAGATGGAGGTTTCACATTAAGTTTCGAGCCAATTAAAGTTAAATTCAGTCCTAATAAGCCCAAGATAAAAGAGATTGAAGAAATTGGAACACATTTTGGAAGAAAAATTTTAAAAAAGGCGAAACAAA
>CAYSSQ010000065.1:0-4153 GCA_964433825.1 uncultured Prochlorococcus sp.
TTGCCCATTCTTTATGTTTTTTCTCAATATCTATTATTAACTTCCTTTGATAGTTCAATTTATCACAATTTTCATTAAAATCTTTTTTTGAAATTGCTACATTTTTTGAAAAAAATTTTACCTTTGGATCCATTAATTATTTTTAAGAATGTAATTATTCTTATATCTATAAATTGAATCAAGTACTCACTTTATAATATTTTATTTAGATTTGGATCGAATTGTATTAGATAAGAATCAAATTATTATTACCATAAAGTTTCAAATTTGAGCAATAAGAAAAATTATATTAAATTTTTGAAGTTCTTCTATAAGAAAGTTCCATAAAAACCTATTTTTAAAGAATCATTCTATAAGTGAAGCTTTTATTCACTTGCTTATTAACAAACTCTTTATTACTTCAGTTTGTTTTATAATATAAAAGATTCTTATAGATACAATTTTTTTAATCAAAAATCTATTTTTAGCCAGTAGACCAAATCAATGGACTAAGAATTTATTGGTATTTTTGGCCCCACTTTTTGCCTTTTCTTTTGAAACACAAATATTAATAGTTTCAATAAAAGCATTCCTATCATTCTGTCTACTTTCTTCATCAATATATCTTATCAATGATTCTATAGATAAAAATCAAGATCAAAAACATCCAACAAAAAAATTTAGAGTTATAGCATCAGGTTTGGTTTCTATAAAATCTGCAATTAGACTCTCTTTTATCCTTCTAGTTATTAGTTTATTAATTGGATTTAGTTTGAATAATTTTTTTGGATTAATATTATTTTTATATTTTTTTATCCAAATTCTTTACTGTTTTAGATTAAAGCATGTTCCATTAATTGAATTCTTTTGTGTAGCGAGTGGATTTGTTTTGAGGTCTATAGCTGGTGGAGTAGCTGCTGGAATTTTTATATCTTCATGGTTTTTATTATCTGTAGCAATGCTCTCTCTTTTCTTAGCAGTTGAAAAAAGAAAAGCAGAAATACTTAATTTCAAAAAAGGTGAAGAAATTACTCGAAATGTTTTAAAAAGTTATTCTCTCTCTTTGATAAATAAGTTCGAATCAATTTTAACTTCTTCTACGGTTATGACCTACTCATTGTGGGCTTATGGTCCAGCGATAGGCGGGTCTAAATCTCCATTCATGATGGTTAGTATCCCTTTGGTTATGTTGGGTATATTTAGATATCAGATGTTAAGTGAGTTGAATCACAACAACCTTGAAAATCAGTATCATATTAATATTTTAGAAACTCCAGAGAATGTAATACTTACCGATAAACCAATTCAAGTAATAGTTGTTTTTTGGCTTTTAATCATAATTTATGTTGGATTATTTACTTGAATAATATTTTCATAAAAAAAATCATTAGATCTTTAAAAGCTCTGATTTTTTTATTCCCAATAACTCTTGCTTGTTATTTATTTTTTTCTTTATTTGGACAGTCTGGCAATTTATTATTTTTAATTAAGGAATTATTCTTTGAAATATCTTTTGGATTGTTCCTCATATCAATCGGTTATGTAATTCGCTACCTACGCTGGAGATTAATTATTAATAGTTTTGGTTTTTATCCCTTAGTCAAAACTGAATATAAATTATGGATTGCATCTTATTCTTTTACTGCCACGCCAGGAAAACTGGGGGAATTAATAAGATGTTTTTTCTTGAGGAAATTATTTAATATTCCTTTGATTTATTCATTTTTTTCAATTATATTTGAACGCTTATTTGATTTAATTGCCGTAATAATATTTGCAGTCAGCTTTTTCACAATCAAATATAAATATTTAATTTTGTCTTCAAATAAAATTTTACTGATCGGGATTTCAATTTTTGTAATTTTAACTTTTCTTATTCGCATTCGATTAATTGACTATAGAAAATTATTACCATACATAATCCAAAAGAAATTTAAGTTTCAAGGAAAAGTTTTTAAATTTGAAGATGTTATTAAATTAAGTAATTTAAAAGATTTATTCAAAATAAATATCCTAGTGAAAATTACTTTTTTATCATTATTTTCATGGGGATTGGAGGGACTTGCTTTCTTATTGCTACTCAAAAATTTAAATTTTGATATTTCATTGTTAAAGGCAACATTTATTCATACTATTTCTGGATTTATAGGTGCTTTGACAATGATTCCAGGGGGATTAGTTTTTACGGAAGCAATTACAGTGTCTATTTTAAAACTTCAAACTATTCCATTTGATTATGGAATTCCAATAACATCAATAATTAGATTAATGACACTTTGGTATATTACCCTATTAGGAACAATATCTTTATTTTTAATTAGGGATGAAGTTTTTAAAGAGGTCTAAACAAAGTATAAGTAATATAAATTTTTTTAAAAGTGTATTTATTCTTGGAGGTACAAGTGAAATTGCCCAAGAAATATGTTTAAATTTGGTTAGAAAAGGAACAAAAAGAATACATTTTGTCTCAAGAAAATCAAGTGACATTTATTTATTTATTCAAAGATTAAATAATGAATTTAAAGTAGAAATAACTAATCAGGAGTGTGACTTATTGCACCAAGACTTTAAAATTCTTCCTCATGTAGAATTTTTTGATTTATATATTATTGCTTCAGGTTATTTAGGAAATTCAAACCTGGCACATTATGATTTAGATGAGGCTTTAAATATAGCAAAAGTAAATTATTACTCTTTGATACCTTGGATTAATTCAATAACTTCTGAAAATAGGGTCTCTAAACCTGGAGCGATGTGGATTCTTAGTTCAGTTGCTGGTGATAGAGGGAGACCATCTAATTATCACTATGGTGCAGCAAAAGCAGCATTAACAATTTTTTGTGAAGGCTTATTACATAGGCTGCATAAAAAACCTTTTAAGATAAGAATAATCAAAGCTGGTTTTATTTATACCTCCATGACTATCGGTAAGGCCCCAAAAATTTTATGTGCAAGTAAAAAATATGTTGCAAAAATTTTAATTAATAAACCACATAAAGAAGGTATTGAATATTTACCTTTTTGGTGGTTTTTCGTTATGAAAATAGTTTCGATCTTGCCAAAATCTATAATCTCAAAGTTATGAATGATTTTTTGGATTTAAATTCTTTAATCACAAGTAAATCCATTTCAGGATGGGGGCGTAGGGGTTTTGTGAAATCTAAATTGCTAAATTTAGGATCCTCTCAAGAAATAATAAATTTAATTAAGGGATCTGAAACTTCCTCCCTCATAACAAGAGGGCTAGGAAGGTCTTATGGAGATGCAGCTCAATTAAAAGATGATTTTGTTTTAAATGTGAGCTTTTCGGATGGGATCTCGCTATCAGGAAATAAATTAACAGTTGGAGGTGGGGTTTCTATTAGTAAACTCTTAGAGGTAATTGTACCTTTGGGCTATTTTTTGCCAGTATTGCCAGGTTCTGCTCAAGTAACCATTGGTGGTGCTGTTGCAGCAGATGTACATGGTAAGAATCATCATAAGGATGGAAGCTTAGGAAATCATGTATCAAGAATTTTACTTATTGATGGAAAAGGAGAGATTAAAGAAATTAAACCAAAATTAGAACATTCTGAAGAAAATAATAATTTCTTTTGGGCAACTATTGGTGGAATGGGTCTAACTGGAATAATTCTTGAAGTGACAATTTCTTTAATAAAAATAGAAACTTCATTAATGAAAGTGGATACATTTATTTGTAATGAGTTAGAGATATTGATGGATTTAATGAGATCTAAAGATCAGGAATATTCATATAGCGTTGCATGGGTTGATAGTTTACATAAAAAAACGAGAGGAGTTTTAACATGTGGGGAACATGCCAAATTAGAGGACTTAGATAATACTTCTTTGGATCTACTATCCTACGATTCAAAAAACTTGGGAACCGCTCCAAGATTTATGCCTAATGGCATATTAAATAAATTAACTGTAAAAGCTTTCAATGAGTTTTGGTTTAGGAAATCAGGTGCAACTGAAAATAGTATCCAAACAATTTCCCAATTCTTTCACCCTTTAGATGGGGTAAGTAACTGGAATAGAATTTATGGTTCTCAAGGATTTTATCAATATCAATTTGTAATTCCTGATGATAAAACTTATTTTGTTCCAAAAACTCTTGATAGATTAAAAAAATGCTCATCTTATAGTTTTCTTACAGTTCTGAAAAGATTTG
>CAYSSQ010000066.1:0-4133 GCA_964433825.1 uncultured Prochlorococcus sp.
GCCCCTCCAAATAGTCTAACCCCTTTAGATATGTCAGTTAAGGCTAAAGAAATTGCTAAATCTCATGGTCTAGAGATTAATATTCTTGAAAAAGAGCAATGCAAAGAGCTAAAAATGGGTGCATATTTAGCTGTTGCAAAAGGCTCAGATTTAGACCCAAAGTTTATACACCTAATTTACAAACCAGAAGGTCCTGTGAGAAAAAAAATTGCATTAGTTGGGAAAGGTTTAACCTTTGATTCTGGTGGATATAATCTGAAAGTTGGTGCTTCTCAAATTGAAATGATGAAATATGACATGGGGGGAAGTGCTGCTGTTTTAGGAGCAGCAAGGGCAATAGGGGGAATTAAACCTGAAGACATCGAAATACATTTTATTGTTGCCGCATGTGAAAATATGATTAATGGTTCAGCTGTTCATCCTGGAGATGTAATCAAGGCATCAAATGGAAAGACAATAGAAATTAATAATACTGATGCAGAAGGAAGATTGACGCTTGCAGATGCTTTAACTTATGCATCAAATTTAAAGCCCGATACTATTATCGATCTTGCTACTCTTACAGGAGCATGCGTTATTGCACTTGGAAACGATGTAGCTGGTTTATGGAGTAATAATGATCTTTTAGCAAAAGAATTAGTTGAATCAGGAAAAAAAGCAGGTGAGTATATTTGGCAAATGCCACTACAGAATTCATATAAGGATGGTCTTAAATCCCATATAGCTGATATGAAAAATACCGGCCCTAGACCTGGAGGATCGATTACTGCTGCTTTATTCCTTGAAGAATTTTTTGATAAAAATATTAATTGGGCTCATATTGATATTGCTGGCACTTGTTGGACTGATAAAAATAAAGGTATTAACCCCTCTGGAGCAACTGGGTTTGGAGTGAGAACACTTGTCCAATGGATAAAAGATAGCTAAGTATAAATTATTCGTTCCAATAATCAATTGAGCGAGCATTATCTCCCCACAACTGGTCTAATTTTTGATCTCTTCCACATGTAAATCTGTAAAATTTATATTTAAGTTCATTATTATCAGCGAAATTCTGATGATAATCCTCAGCAATCCAAAATTCACTTTTTGGTTTTAAAGCTACTTTTATTTTCTTTAGAGGTATTTTTAATTCATTTGATGCTGATAATAAAGCATCTCTAGATTGATTCTCTTCTTCTTCATTCTCAAAAAAGATTACTGGTATGTAAGAATCTCCTCTATCACAAAATTGTCCTCCATCATCTAAGGGATCTATATTTCGCAAATACAATCTCAGTATATCTTGAAAATTAATTTCATTTTTATCATAATTAACACGCACCACTTCTTGATGACCAAAATGATTTTCGTAAGTTGGGTTTTGCAGGGAGCCTCCTGAATATCCACTTTCTACATAATTGACTCCTTTTAAAGACTCAAGATCATGTTCTAAACACCAAAAACATCCCCCTGCGAGGATAGATTCATCTGCGAAGGTTAGCAAAGGATTTAGTGTTACGGATAAAAAAATTAATAATGGGACTAAATATTTCATAATACAATTATAAGATTCAATTTATAGATTTTAGGATCTCTTCAGCTGCCCTATTAACTCCCCCTTCTTCACCTAATTCCCTTTTTAAAAGGTGATATCCATTTTTTATTTTTTCAATTTGCTTTTTATTTTCAATGAGTTGACATGATTTTTTGAAAATTTTTTCCGAAACAAATTCCTTTTGAACAAATTCAGGAATAACAGATTTTTTTATCAATAAATTTACAGGAGATATAAATCTTACTTTAAAATTTAATATTTTTTTTGCAATAAACGCAGTAACACGACTTACTCTATATCCAACAACCTGAGGGACACCATATAAAGCAAGTTCCATATTTACAGTTCCTGACTTTGATAATGCTAATTTAGTTAGAGAGTAAATATATTTCTTTACATCTTCTAAATCATCAACCTGCACTATTTTACCTTTTATTTTATATTCATCAAAAGCTTGTTTAAATTTTTCATCAAATTCTCTTCTACAAGATGGAATGAATACAATAAGATTTGGATATTTTTGCTGCAATTGTTTGGCTACTTGCATAAAAGTAGGAAGAATATACCTTAATTCCTGTGGACGGGAGGCCGGCATAATTAAAAGTATATTCTGATTATTTTTTATGTTTAGAAATTTTCTAGATTCCGCCTTTGTTGGAAGTCTCTTAGTTAAATCCATCATAGGATGACCAATCCAAGATACGTTTCCTCCTCTTCTCTTATAAAAATTTGCTTCCTGCTTAAAAATTGCAAAAATCTTATCTGAGAAATTAATAAGATCTGTAGTTGTATTATTTCCTACCCTCCATGCCCATTCTTGAGGAGCAATATAATAATAAATAGGAATTTTATTTTTTTCTCTTCTCAATCTTCTTCCGATATTAATATTTGGTCCCATATAATCTATAAGAATTAAACAATCAGGCGAATGTGATAAAAGTGCATCATAAAATTTTCTTTGTATTTCAAGTGTAGGTAATACTAAAGGCAAAGCCTCCCAAATACCAATAGCACTTATAGGAGTTGTATCATGAAACACTTTTACACCAGCTTTTAACATCCTCTGTCCACCTAAACCAAATATCTCAATTGCAATCGATCTTTTCTTAGCCTCATCTAAAAGTGCCTTTGCTAATAAACTCCCATGCAAATCTCCAGAGACTTCTCCTGTACTGATAAAAATCTTTTTACTCATATACTTGTTACCGGCATCGGACCCCTTCTATTATTTGATATTGAATCTTTAACAAAGTTACATAATTTATTTGATGAATCATCTAACTTTTCTTTCATCGCTATATCTAAAGCATTTGAAAGAACATAATCAGATTTGAATAAAAGATTCCAAATTTTTTGTAATAACTTCTGATCTAGAAGATTATTCTCAATTAAACCACTTCTTTTAATTCCAACTCTATTAAGTCCTCTCAACCTACCCGGATGTCCCTCTGCCAAACTAAATGGAGGTACATCTCTATCTACCCTTGTCATCCCCCCAACCATAGCTAAGTAACCTATATGAACAAATTGATGAATTCCTAAGCAGCCACCAATAATAGCATTATCTTCAATTTTTACGTGTCCAGCGACGTGAACACTATTAGATAAGACAGTATTATTCCCAATGTCACAATTATGTCCAATATGAGTATAGGCCATCAACAGATTATTATTTCCGATTATAGTTTTTTCACCCTCATAAGTTGCTTTATTGATGGTTACACATTCCCTAAATGTATTATTATCTCCAATTATTAGTTCTGTATTTGCACCCCTATATTTTAAATCTTGTGGTTCAAAACCAATGAAAGTACTAGGAAAAAAAATATTATTCTTTCCAATCTTTGTTCTTCCTTTAATAACGGAATTTGGGCCAATCTTTGTGCCAGATTCAATTATTACATCTGGGCCAATAATAGCTCCTTGCTCAATTTTCACCCCTGAACCTATTTGAGCATTTGAATCAACGAATGCACTTGCGTCAACCTCTATTTTTGTATCGTTAATTGAATTATTTTTATCCATTTTAATTAACTAAAGAAAACATTAATTCGCCTGAGCAAACAAGCTTCCCTTCAACGTGCACTTCACCTTTAACTTTGCCAAATCTTTGCCTTTTGATACTTATTAGATGACATGTGATAACTAATTGATCTCCTGGAACCACAGGTCTTCTAAATTTTACATTATCAATTCCCGCGAAAACAAAAAGTCCTTTTGGTAATTCAGGCATTTGAGTTACTATTAATCCTCCAACTTGTGCCATTGACTCAACTATTAAGACTCCAGGCATTAAAGGCCTTTCAGGGAAATGTCCTTGAAATTGAGGTTCATTTATAGTTATATTTTTAATCGCTACAGCTTTTTCACCAGGTATATGTTCTATTACTTTATCAACCAAAGCGAATGGGTATCTATGTGGGAGGAGACCGAGTATCTCTTCTGAAGAAAGTTGGTTGTTTACAGTCTTAATTTGTTTTTCCAAAATAAAAAAAATTTAACTTTGAAGGGATGAGGCCAAGAGGGCATTTAAAGAATGAGATCCTTTATAGACTAAAATTTGGGCCTTAGGTAACCCTACCAAAGCCAGGTCCCC
>CAYSSQ010000067.1:0-4095 GCA_964433825.1 uncultured Prochlorococcus sp.
CGCCTAAGGCGAATTATGAGTTCGCTGCATTCACCAGATTGCTACACCCCCAATTTGTACAGTAATAAAATAACTACTGTTACTTTACATAGTACATAAAAATAATATTTCAAAAAGCACCAACTATGTAAGGTTTTGTGAGATTTCTTTTTTTTCTTCTAATCTTTATATAAATCTATTAGTTATTTTTAATGAATAAATTCTCCTCCAACTTTTATGAGAAGAGGTCAACTTTACTAAAACTTCTGAGAGATAAAGCTTATAAAAGAGGTGATTTTACATTGTCCTCAGGTAAAAAAAGTATCCATTACTTAAATTGTAAGCCTGTTTCTTTAAATGGTCAGGGCTTGTTATGTATAAGTCATTTACTCCTTGAATTAATGGATCCAAAAGCGAAAGCTGTAGCAGGATTAACTCTGGGCGCTGATCCTCTTGTGAGTGGAGTAGTTGTAACTGCGGCTAATATGGGTATTCCATTAGATGCGATGATTATTAGAAAAGAAATAAAAAATTATGGCACAAAATCGGGAATCGAGGGTCCTCATCTAAAGAATCATACCTTGGTAACAGTTTTGGAAGATGTTGTGACTACTGCTGGTTCATCATTAAAAGCAATCAATAAATTGAGGGAAAATAACTTTGTTGTTAAAGAAGTCTTAGCAATTGTTGATAGGGATGAGGGCGGAAAGGATAATCTTCGTAATAATGATATTGAATTAAAAAGTTTATTTACAATGAGAGATTTTATTTAGTAATGGAAAAACACTCTAAAGAAAAGATATGGTTAGAAAAATTTCCTTTTATTTGCCTAGATGGAATTGATAATAGAAGGTTTTTAAATGGTCTAACCACTAGTAATATTAATCAAAATTTAAGTAATATTATTAAAACATGTTTATTAAATCCAAAGGGTTTTTTGAATTCAATTCTTGAAATTCATTATATTGAAAATAAATTATTAATTTTGGTTATTGAAGGTAATGTTAATGATATCAGGAAACATTTTGAAGATATAATTTTTCCTGTAGATAAAGTTCAAATTAGTACTATTAAAGAAATTTTAAGAATACAAAAAGTTGATAATTTCAATTCATGGCGAAAGACTAAACCAATTCTCTTGGGTGATAATGATTCTGATGATTATATTTCCCATAATTCTTTACATATATTACCTCCTCAGGATTTAAAAATATGGAAAATTAAACAAGCGATTCCTATTACTAATTTTGAAATTGATGGAACCAATAATCCACTTGAACTAGGATTAACAGATCTTATAGATTTCAAAAAAGGTTGTTTTCTTGGCCAAGAATTAATGGCAAGATTAAAAAATATTTCTTCATTAAAGCAAGAAATCAGAGTATGGAGGTCTAATGATTTTTGTAATAATTTAAATATAAAAGATCAAAAAATATATTTGGAAAATGAGGGAGGGAAAATAGTTGGTTCTATAACTAGATATGAAAAAATTAATGAAAAAGAATATATTGGACTTGCGATGGTTAAAAAGAATTTTCTTGATCAAGACAACAAATTTTTGTCTAGGCAATTTGGAAAATTACAATTAAATCGCTCTATAGGATCTATTTTTTTATAAAATTTTTTTAATTTAATATAAGCCAATTAGCAATATTTAAAGTTGCTAAACAGTCATCTTTATTATATTCAATTATTTTTTGTAAAAAGGATTCATTTAGTGTCTCGTTATATTGAATCCACCAGAATAAAGCTTTTGATCCACTTGCATTTTTATTATGCCATTTAAATCCTGTCCAATTAGCAACAGTTTTTAAACTATAATTTTTAATTGGTAAAATCCAAGTTTCTCTCATTAATATATGTAAATCAATAAATCTTGATTTTAAAGCATCTATCTCATAACTTTTTAGAGAAGCTTCTTCCGCTAACTTAACTATAGCAATCTTCTCGGTCTCTCCATAATGTAAAACGGGCCAATCATTTTCGGAAAAAAGTTTTTTAAATATCTTTTTAATGTGTTTTGTATTTTGGTTATTTTTTAAATTCAAGATTGGTTCATAATTATTAAAATATTCTCTATTTCTATCTCTTTTAATAGAAATAAAACCATATAAAAAATCATGTTTATTATCAGGATCGGACTCTATATCAAATACAAAAAAACCTGATTTCTTTTTAAAAATAATATCAGATAAATCCTTATATTTTTTTATTTTTATTGGAAGCCCAGAAGAATATGATTTTGATTGATCTACAAGTTTAGCTGTTCTCTCAAAATTATCTTGATTGAATTTAGATAATTTTTTATTTATTAATTGCTTATTTGAGGAGGCTAATTGTTTGAAATTTGAAATGCCTATATTTTTTAATATACTTGCGGTTTTTTTTCCAATGCCATCTATATCTGTTAAGTAACTTTTTAATTTTGCTTCTTTATCACAGAAATTTTGCCAGGGACAAATGGAACATTTTTTTCTATCTTCAGTTATTTTGGGAATATTACCTTTTAAGGATTTAACCATTTCAGAATAAATATTAATTGTCTTATCTTTCAATTTTTTATTTATGATTATTTTTTCAGAATTTAATTTATTTTTGAAAGTTGAGACTACTAATCCATAATTAATTCTTACGCCTTCAAAATTTTCCAATAAAATTAGACATAGAGCTAATTCATAAAAATGTTCTCTAGTAGTTTTGTGTCCTAATTTTGAAACTACAGGAATATATTTGTATAGCCCCCATTTACTTACTCCTCCCTTTTTAATAAGAAGAGGAGGATATACAACTGCATCTAAATCATCTTTAAGTTTTTGGTTTATTTTTAAACCAATAACTCCTTTGTATCCCCTCTCACAAGCTTTTATTCCGCTAAATAAGTTACCATTTGAGATTAAATTAAAGTTTTTATGTTGATTTATTAATTGTATTGAACTTTGTGCGGACCAACTTTTATATCGTTTGTCCCCCTTGTAATCAAGCCAAGCTTTCCTTTTACATCTTAAATAACTTTTTAAAAGTATATTATTCAAATTTCACTTAAATTACTTTCTAAATTTATACTACATAAATTAAAGTATATTTAATATCTATATTATAAAAAAATTTAAAAGTGGATCAAAAGATTAAAAATGATATTAATTTTGGTACTGATGGATGGAGGGGTATTATTGGATTGGATTTTAATTTTCAAAACTTAAGTAAAGTTGTTCTAGCTGCTTGTCAAGAACTTGATTATCAATATTTTTCGAAAGTAAAAACAAAAAAAATTCTCATAGGCTATGACCGAAGATTTATGGCTAGCGAATTTGCAGATTCAATTATTCCAGTTATTTATGGAGCTGGTTTTGTCCCAGTATTGACATCTTCATATGTGACCACTCCCTCTTGTAGCTTTTATGTGCGTGAATTTAAATTATTAGGTTCTTTAGTTATAACAGCAAGCCATAATCCATATAATTGGTTAGGTTTGAAAATTAAAAGTTTTCAAGGATGTTCAGTCGATGAGTCTTTTACTAAAAAAGTTCAGCAAAGAATTAAGCTAGGAAATAAAATAGAAATGGTATATGGTTCATATGAAAAAGTTGATGTAAAAAATTATCATTTAGAAAAAATAAAGTCTCAATTTGATGTTGAATTTATACTTAAAAAGTTAAATGAAATGAATTTAAAGGTATTTGTTGATTCTATGCATGGATCTGCAGCTAAAAGTATAGAAAAACTTTTTATTGGTAAAGAAAATAATTCCGTTAAAGGCATTAGAGAGAATAGAGATCCTTATTTTGGAGGTAATCCTCCAGAACCTTTATTTAATTACTTGGATGATTTAATAAAAGTTTTAAAAGATAAATCAAAAAATGGAAATAAAACTCTTGGTATTATATTTGATGGAGATGGAGATAGAATTGCAGTTATTGATGAGCAGGGTAGATATTGTAGTTCCCAAGCTATTTTGCCTTACTTTATAAATTACCTTGGAAATAAAAATAATAATTCTTTTCCTGTCCTTAAAACTGTAAGTGGATCAGATATTATAAGAAAGATATCAGAGTCACAAAATAGAGATGTTTTAGAACTTCCCGTTGGATTTAAGTATATTGCAGAAAAAATGATAAA
>CAYSSQ010000068.1:0-4004 GCA_964433825.1 uncultured Prochlorococcus sp.
AAATATTCTATTGGATAAGTGCATTATTAATATTAGTTGCCATTCCATTAATCACAATTTTTATTTTGAAACTAGGAAATATTTTTAATCCATTAGGTTTATTGATTAAGGTTTTACTTTTCTTATTTATTGGGGGAGTTACTTTTGTTGGCTTTATAGCAATATTTCTATTTTTTTATGAAACACTGCTTTTAAAATTTTCTAAAAAATCGAATAAAAATTTGAAAAATAAACTTAATTTAATGAAAAAGTAAACTTAATTTAATAAGTTAAAATTTTAGTAAAAAAATTTAATTTTATTAAAAATATAAATCATAAAAAAATTTAAAAGTTATAAGCTCAAAAAATAATTAATATAGTATGAAGATCTTTATTCTTTTAAATTTTATTTATTTTTATTATTTTTATAAATATATAAATTCTTACTGTTTTATTAAATCACTTTTATAGATGAAAATCTTAAAAAATATTTCAGCAGTTTCGACTATTAGAACTTAAAGAATGCTTTTTTTTTTATATCTATTTAGTTGTGAATTCTCTAATTACTTGATGTATCTTTTTCTTCTTTTAAAAGTATTTTTTTTAAGCCATATACAAATAATCCTACAGATAATATAAATCCAAAGAATGGGAGTAATTCAGAAAATTGTTCCATTATTAATGCTTTCAATGCATTTATTCTACTTTTTTTTTAATAAAAAGCTAATAAAACTCAATAGAAAAGTAATTTATTTAATAAATTATATATTTTTCATTCTTGTAAAATTTAGATCATGCTTTTGTTTAAATCGTATGCATATACTCTATATTATTTATTCAATATTTGATCTAAATATTTAGCATGTAGTTCATTATTCATTTGTTGACTCATTGGTAGATAAGTTAAAAGCATTAATATTTCTTTCTCAACTTCTTTGGTAATTATGAATTTAGAGTTTTGCTTTTTAACCCATAATTTGCAATCTGAAAATGAAGGATAATTTGGTTCACTATCAATTATCCAATCGGCTAAATTGCTAAATAATTCTTTTTTTAATTTCTTAGACAATCTAAGGGAAATTTTCGTTGTTTAGTAAATATTAATTAGTTTTTTATAAAAAGGGGACATTTAATCTAAATTAAATAAATTATCTAATCTTAAAATTTATAATTAACACCAAACTAATCTAAGCTCATATTTTAAAAAATTTAATATTTCTTCGTATAGCTATTAACTAAAATTAAGTGAATAATTTATTAAATTGTAATACTTTTACTAAATTCGATGTGACCAATTTAGGATGAACTTTATAAAAAAATAGTTTAGTGTTTTAAGAATAATAAGAAATTAGTAATTTGGTTTAATTTTTATATCCAAAAAAAATTTTTTCATTAAATAATTGCTAATCATATAAAATTTAAATGTCGATTTATATTTAATAAATTCTTTTATTTCTAACAAGTTGAATATTTATTATTTTAATAAAATCGAATAATATTACTTTTATTGGTTATTAATCTTTTAAAATGCTATGGTAATAATCTAACTAAAAACACTTTTTATAAAATATAAGTAAATTAAAAATTTGTAGTTTAATTTTAATAGAAATTGATATATAGTAACTAACATTAGTTTATATTTTAAAAAGTTGGAAACAGAAATTAATTTCAGAATTTTAGAAATTATTGATGCATGTAAAAGTATTCATGAATGCAAACAAAGTAGTGAAAATAATAATTCAATCAAAGAACTATTAGATTTAGAGGAAATTTATGGATAAGAACTTCAAGAATGTTAATAATGAAGCATGGCTGATTTGTCCAAACTGGCCTTAGCTAAGAAGATTTATAAAAAATAAAAATAATTAAGTTAAGTTATCAAAATGCATTTTATTGATAGTTGAATTTTTTTGGCCCATGGAAAAATAATCCGGCTTTTGAAAGCAAGAAAGGAAATTAAAATTGATGATGCTCGTATTGAATACTAAGATTTAATTACTTCGGGCTGCCAATTTACGGTACAAAAATGGTAATTAAAATATAATTTGACGATTTAAAAAATATAAATCAGTATGTTTAAAGATTTACTTAATGTATCTAATCGAATTATGTTTGATTTATCAATTTGGAGGAGTTAGAGATTATCGAAAGACTACCAAAGAATATTAACTGATTATTTTAAACACCAGTAAAACATATCAAATTTGACAGCTAATCTAAAAATGAGGGAATACAAAACTCTCCTGTGATCTCTTGATAAGTCTTAATATAAGAGTATTTAACTAAATCTTAAATATTTATATTGAGATAAAGAGTATTTCTGAAAAATAAAATAAAATTTCAGGTGTAAGATCCAGCTTGCAGAAAATAAATAGTTCTTTTTATCAAAATTATTAAATCTCTTTTACTTAGAATAATTTAAGCATCTTGTTTAGGCTAGAGTAGTCAAGAATATATTTTTGTAGATGAAAGAAATAATCAAAGTTCACAAAAATATCATTAGATCAGTTAAAGAACAAATGGGTTTATCAGACTATGGAATGTATTGGCTTGCCTTTTTTGAAGGTGGTTTAACATTTTGGTTAATAGATAAAATAATTTTTCATTGGTTAAAGTTTTAAAAATAAAACTGTAGTTTTAAATACTTTAAAAGTTTATTAAAAATTTAATATAAATAATAATAATAATAAATTTTAAGATGATTGATACTCCATATCTTGCTCTTTTGCATGCTTTTAGAAGGATGAGACTTCTTCATGGTCTTGATAAATTTTCAATATTTGAGGAGTATAAAGAATGGATTGTAGATGACTATAAATATGAGTCAATTATCTTTATTAAAGAAGAACCAATTATTTAGTAATGGAAAGAAAATATTTTTTAAAAATAGATTTTTTAAATATAACTCCTTGGAAAGAATATTATCTTCAGAAAAATTTAGTTTGATCTATAAAAAGATCTAACAAATGTAATTCTTAATAAATTAAGTTAATGATCTGATATAGCCAAAACTAAGAATATTAAAAATTTCCTATGAATCTTTCTTTAGGTAAATTTTAATACATTAATAATCTTATAAATTATATTTTAATACCTTAATAAATCAAATATCTTAATGACCAAATTTTCCTATAAAAATAAAGGAAGTAGAATGATTGTTCTTAGATGTATCGGCCCTTCAAATTTTTTTCTTGAACGAGTTTTATTTCCAGCGGAAACTCTTACTTTTATGGCTCCACATAATGCGAGAGTAGAAATATGGGGGAACGAATTATATGGCCCTAAACTTGAGGAAAGGATTCGTGTTCCTAAAAATGATGAACCGTCTGTTGCTGCTTAATATACTTTAAAATTAAAATTCTAAAATCATTTATCATACACTATTAAAAAATTTTTTTTATTTGCTTAAACGAACTATTAAATTTATTAAATAATACAAGCAATAAATGTAAGATATATTTTTTGTTTTGCATTGTTTTTAATAATCAGAAGATTCTAATTTCTAAAATCAAGCAAGTATATTTTTATACTTATACGTTTGTTTATGATTTAATTTGGGTTAATTTATAATTAATTTTAAGATTATTAATGAGTCCAAACAAAGGTCCCAATATTATTAAATACTGTGTAATTACATCTACTACAGCTTTAGTTTTGATAACAATTTCTATCTTACCTCTGGCTAAAAAGGCTTTCATGTGGAATATTTGTTTTGAAAATACTTTGAGATGGATCAATGAAAAGGAAGATTCCTTGGAAGATTGGAATTTATCTGCAAAGCAATCATTAGCTGTAGGAGTATGCAATGGAGCTGTTTATGAGCCTTCATTAAAGTAAATTTAATACTTATTTTCATGTATTAATTAGTTTTATATTTAAAAAATTATCTAAACAACTAAAAAAGTAACTCAATGAAAAAAATCAATCAGTTAATAATTACATTTTTTAAAGATGAATCTTTAAGAAGTAAATCTTTAATTATTGGAGGTTTACCTTTAATTATTTTTTTATTAATATCTGCTATT
>CAYSSQ010000069.1:0-3821 GCA_964433825.1 uncultured Prochlorococcus sp.
CTAGCGTTCAAATAGATAAATAGTTAATATCATAGAAGCTTATTTATTAATTGATTAATATTTTTTTGAGTTTAATGAAGGAGATAAAAATTAATAAAAAAGCTTTAAATATTTCAGTTACTAATTACTTATTAAGAGGAATTTTTTTTCTTGCTCTTATAGTTACAAATAGAGCAAAAGCTGATAATTGTTCAAAAATTGGCGAAATAGGTGATTCAGGGGTTTGTAATGGAATGTTAATAGTAGATCGAGAAGATCTAAAAAATGCAATTGCTGATGACTCATATACTATTCAAAAAGATGGAGTGAATTATACTTTCGGCGATGATTCAAATAATGTTTATACAGGTAATATAAAAAATTTCTCAAATTTGTTTAAAGGCAAAACAAACTTTAATGAAGATATTGGTTATTGGGATATAAGTAAGGCAACTAGTCTAAGGCAAATGTTTGATGGCGCCACTTTATTTAATCAAGACATTAGTAATTGGAGACCCAGTAAGGTTAAGAATATGGCTTTCATGTTTCGTAATGCCACTTCATTTAATAATAATTCTCAAAGTCTCAATGATTGGGGTGAACACACATCAAATGTAGAATTCATGCAATCGATGTTTTTTGGTGCTACCTCATTTAATCAAGATATTGGTAGTTGGAGACCAACTAATGTCAAGAGAATGAATAGCATGTTTCGTAACGCCACTTCATTTGATAAAAATCTCAATGATTGGGGTGAACACACATCAAATGTAGAAGACATGAGTTTGATGTTTAGAGGCGCGTCAAATTTTAATAAAGACCTTAATAATTGGAATACTGGCAACGTAGAAACGATGCGAGAAATGTTTAGAGATGCGACTGCCTTTAATGGCAGCATTTCCACTTGGAACGTAAAAAAAGTAGAAAACTTTACGAGGATATTTCAAAATGCAAAAAACTTTGATCGATCTATCAGAGATTGGGTTCTTTTAGAAGCTGTTTATATGAATGGATTTCTAAATAAAGCCAATGCTTTTAATCAAGATATTTCAAATTGGGATGTTAGAAATATTACTGAGTCACCAAAAAATTTCTCTACAACTACCCAAACCAATTACAAACCACCTTGTTGGGGTAATAATGGTTGTGCGGAAAATAGTAATCCACCTATTTTACAAAATAACTACACACCTACAGGGCACAATGTTTCCCTTTCTAATGATTTTGATCTAATACTAGAGTTTGACAAAGCAATTAAAGCAGGAACAGGAAAACCATATTTACAACTTTGGGTGTATGACGAAGATAGAAGAAACCCACGATTTGTCAGGAAATATACTTTCTTCTTAAAAAGGGAAGGGGTCGCTGATTTTTCTGAAGTTGATGGTTATAAGAAATTAAAGATCTTAAACTTTAGTGAACATTTAGAGCATGATAAAAAATACTATATATACATGCCTTCAACAGCAATATTAGCTAGAGATAATAATGTTAATTTTAGTGGGATAAAAGGTGGATATAAGGAAACCGGTAGCGTTTGGTTCTCAACCGGTTCAGATACCCCATTAACAATTCTTGGCACGACTCCAGATACAACTCAATTTTTAGAAACTGAAGAACCAAAAATAAAAATAGTCTTCAACGAACCCATAGCTCTGGGAACAGGCAATATTAAACTCTACAAGTCTTCTGATGACTCTTCCCCGGTAAAGACTTTTAATGTTGAAACTGATTTGTCCTTGATTAGTACAACAGATAATCAATTGAATATAATTCTAAAAGATAATAATGGTAATTCTTTAGTTACAAAATCTACTGAATATTATTTGCTCATTGACAATACAGCGATAAAAGATATCTCATCAACTAAAATGTTTGCTGGGATTCTTAATAAGAATGACTATTCCTTTACAACAATAAGTGCCGAAAAATGTGGTGCGATAACTGGCCAAGCAAAATATTGGAGGGGAAAAGGAGCTCCAAGCACAACTGTGAAAATATATAAAGAAAAAACCTTAGTTTCTACAGAAACCACAAATGCTGTTGGGGATTATTCTTTTTTTCCAACAGAAATCGGAATTTATAATGTCGAGTTCATCAAACCATCTTCAGAGGTAAAGCTTAGATCAAGAGCAGCCGCTTTCTCAAGTAATTCCTTAAAGCTCTCGGGAAGATGGGTAAAAAATATTGAAGTTTCTTCTGCTTGTGAAATATATTCTGAAATTGATGGGATTTTGGTTGATCCTAAAGGTATTATTTATGATTCAAAAACGCGCCAACCAGTAGCAGGAGCTACCGTTAGTTTCTTATATAATGGTCAATTAGTAAGTAATGAATGGCTTGACGATAGCGGAGGACAAAATCCTCAAATAACAAGTACTGATGGGGAATATAGTTTCATTTTAAAAGCAGATGAAGCGGCTGATGGAACTTATACAATTCAAGTTTCACCTCCAACTGCTTATAAGTTTGAGAGTTCTCAAATTTTATCAGAATCAGAGACTTATAAACCTCAATTAGGTGCACAAATTGAAGAAATTCAACCTCAGGAAACTGCTCCAAATTCGAATCAAGATACTACTTATTACCTTTCTTTTTCTTTTGAATTTGGAGAAAACTCAGCAAATACATCTAATGGAATTATTAATAATCACATTCCCGTTGACACCGCTGCAGATCCAACATCAAAAGCTGATGTTGTAGGTTTAGTAGATGCTTGGACTCAAGCAGCAATTCGGTTTCAAAAATCGAATATTGAGGCTGTATATAAACGCTTTGATTGGTTAAGAAGTAATCAAAATTCAAAGAAAAAATCTCATCAGGGTATAAATATTTCATTTTCTAATCCATTATTGGAAAAAACTTTTAATGACTCTAATAAAAGATTCAAAGATTTAGAAATTAGGGATTTAGAAAATTGGGCTAAAATTAATTGGTCTGATAAAAGACTAAAAAATGAATCGGATCAGGTATTAAATAATATTGTTGATAACTCTGTGAATCTTGCTTTCGCTGAATTAAGAGACAAAACTTTTGACCCAAATCTAAATCCAACCGGGGAAGAATTTATTGGTAATTGGTCACTTTGGAGTAATGGAAAAATTCTTATAGGTAATGCAGATAGTGGCACGAACTCATCAGGACAAGATACAAATAGCTTTTATTTAACCTTGGGAATTGATAAACCTTATAAAGAAAATGGTGTATTTGGAATGGCTTTCACTTATGGTGAGGATGATATTAGTGTCGGGAATTTAGGCAGTGGTATTGACTCCACAAACTTAGGCTTTAATTTCTATTCTTCAAATATTCTAAAAAATAAATTTCCTTTAGAAACTCAAATTGGTTTTGGAAAGATGAATATGAATACTACAAGGATAGATAATTCTACTTCTCACAAAGGTAATAGAGATGTTTATATGATTTTTGGATCTACAAAGATTTTGGCAGAGCCATTGAAAATTAATAACTTTCAATTAACCCCTTATGGAAAATTAGAATTGGCTCATATTAAGTTCAACGAATTTTCAGAATCTGGAAGTAGTCTCGCTCTCACGTTTAAAGATCAAACTGTTAATAGAAAGATGGTCTCATTAGGTCTAAATTTAGATAGAAATTTAATATTCAAAAATTGGAGATTAAAACCATTTATAGGAATTTCTTATGGTTATGATTTAACCGATGATTCGATTGTAGATATGAACTATGTTAACGACACACAAAACTATAGGATTATTCTTGATAAATTAAGTTCCGAACAATGGAATACAAATCTAGGATTAGAATTCTATAAAAATAATTTTTGGTCAGGAAGTATAAGTTATGAATACGAGAAAACTGAT
>CAYSSQ010000070.1:0-3764 GCA_964433825.1 uncultured Prochlorococcus sp.
AAAAATATTAATGAATCCCTAAATTACGGTAAAAAATATTTACTTCAAAAACTGATTGATTAATTAGATAAGTAAGTACTTTTTCTTAGACTAGTTTCAATTTGCGAGAGTAATTTACGAGATTCATCAATAGATATTTTTTTTGTGTTGATCGCTAATTCAATATTTATCCTAAGCATTTCAAATAAATCATCAGGGTTATAATCAAAAACTTTTAGAATTTCTGATTTGCTATCCTCTTTAATCATTTTACTTATCTTATATTCGTTATTTTCTTTAATGTCTATATGAATAATATTTGTATTGCCAAATAAATTATGAAAATTTCCTAATGCTTCTTGATAAGACCCTGAAAGAAATATACCAATAAAATAATCATCTTTTTCAGAAAAATCATGTAAATTGATCAATGGTTTTATATCTCCATTATTAATAAAATTATTTAATTTCCCGTCAGAATCACAAGTAAGGTCGGCAAAACTTGCTTTTAAAGATGGCTTTTCTAGATGCCTATGAATGGGGATTATAGGAAAAACTTGATTAATGGCCCAAGTGTCTGGCGTGGATTTAAAAACTGAAAAATTACCGTAATAAGTAGATGAAAGAATTGATTTTATATCTTGTAAGTCCGTATGATTGGTCCTTTCAATATCAACTTTTTTTGTTATTAATTTTGCGCATGCGCAGGTTATTTCTTCAGCAATAGATCTATCTTGTAAACTCATGAATCCTAATCTGAATGATGTTAATGAATCATCTTTGAATTTTTTTGCATCATTCCATAATTCTATTATTTTTGAAATATCATCATTTTTATTATTAATATTTTTAATCTGATTTAAAGTTTCAATTAAATTGGAAATTATTAGGGATTTATTTTCGCCTTCTTTAAAATTTGGATTTAGAGATAAATTTTTACTACTAGTGCCAAGAATATTAAAAATAAAAATCGAGCAATGACTTGTAATCGATCTCCCGCTTTCTGAAATGATGATAGGTTGTTTAACTTTATTTATTTCGCAAGTATCTTTAATTGTCGCGATTACATCGTTAGCATAATTTTGAAGTGAGTAATTAGTTGAATTGTTGGTGGAGGTTTTGCTACCGTCGTAGTCAATACCTAAACCACCACCTACATCCATATATTCCATTGGAGCTCCTAATTTAGACAACTCTACAAAAACCTGACTTCCCTCTTGTAATGCGTCTTTGATAACTGAGATGTCGCTTATTTGACTTCCAATATGAAAGTGTAATAGTTTAAGTTCATCAAGTAAATTTGCTTGTTTTAATTCATTGATAGTATTAATTATTTCAGGAGCTGATAATCCGAATTTTGAATTATAACCACTAGATTCGCTCCATCTCCCAATACTTTTACTTGATAATTTTGATCTTATTCCAAGAATAGGCTTAGATCCTAATTTTTGTACAGATTCAATGATTCTTTTTACTTCGTCTCTTTGTTCTATTACTAAAATTGGTTTTTTGCCTAACTTCCTTGAAAGTATTACCATCTCAATATAATTTTGGTCTTTATAACCATTGCAAATTAAAAATGACTTTTCATTGTTTAGAAGTGATAGTCCTATCAATAATTCTGACTTACTTCCTACTTCTAAACCAAAATTCCATACATCACCAAATTCTAAAATCTTTTCAATGAAATTTTTTTGGTGATTACATTTAATAGGAAATACACCTTGATATTTATTTTTGTATTTGTATTTTTCTATAGAATTTGAAAAAGCATTATGTAATTCCGCGATTCGGTCTTTTAATATATCGTTAAATCTTAATATTAATGGAGGATTTATTTCTCTACTCTTAATCTCTTGAACAAGTGTTAAAAGATCTATAGAGTTGTCGATATCCCCATTAGCTGATATTGAGATATTTCCTTCTTTATTAATTGAGAAATATTTATCTCCCCATTTTTCGATATCATATAAGTCTGAGCTATCTTTGATAGACCAAACTTGTTTTGATTCATTAGTGTCTGATAGATTCAATTTTTTTAATGGAATTAATTTTATTATTTCTAGGAAGTTCTCTAATATTTTAATGATTACTTGCCAAGATGCTACTTTAAAGACCAATATACAATAAGAAATTTTTAAAACATGACTCAAGAAAGAACTTTTATTGCTATTAAGCCAGATGGTGTACAAAGAGGTTTAATATCTGAAATTATTGGTAAATTTGAAAAAAAAGGATTTAAAATTGTCGGTTTAAAGCAATTGATCCCATCAAAAGAGCTTGCGCAAAAACATTATGGTGTTCACAAAGATAGGCCGTTTTTTAATGATTTAGTGAATTTCATCTCTAGTGGACCAGTAATTGCAATGGTTTGGGAGGGTTCTGGTGTAATTTTAAACGCGAGGAAATTGATCGGAGCAACAAAC
This sequence comes from uncultured Prochlorococcus sp., assembly GCA_964433825.1. Lineage (GTDB taxonomy): Bacteria > Cyanobacteriota > Cyanobacteriia > PCC-6307 > Cyanobiaceae > Prochlorococcus_A. The sequence goes on from CAYSSQ010000070.1 coordinate 2,406, forward strand.
CCATTAGACTCTGAGCCGGGAACTATTAGAGGAGATTTTGCTATCAATATTGGAAGGAATATAATACATGGATCAGATAGTAAAGATACTGCTGATTTTGAAATTAACCTTTGGTTTAACGAAAATGAACTTAATGAATGGGATCCATCTGATAATGAATGGAAAGTAGAATAAAAAGTTTATTATTTATTAAATCTGTCTAGTTTGAAGTTATCAAAAAATTCTTTTTCGAAGTCATTGAGATGTTCGCCGCTAATCATTTTGTAAATTAGATTACTTGTCGCGGCAGAAAAGAGTACTCCATTCCTATAGTGACCAGTAGCAATAAAAAGATTATTTATTAAAGATTTGCCAATAATGGGTTTTAAATCTTTGGTCGCCGGTCTAAATCCCCACCAATGTTCCATATGCGGCCAAGTTTTAGCTTCTGGATAAAGTGAATTTATTCCTGATTGTAGTTCTTTTATACCCTTTGGTGTATTACCTTGATTAAATCTGGCTTCTTTTTCAACAGTTGCACCCACAATAACTAATCCATCTTCTCTGGGCACTAAATAAGTCTGTGGTCCAAATATAATTCTTTTAAATTTATTAATTGGTCCCTGAATAGAAAGCATTTGTCCTTTTACCGGGTGGATAGGAACTTTGCTAAAGACTTTATTACTCCAAGCCCCACAACACAAAAGCCCCTTTTGACAGAATATAGAACTTGAATCTCCTGTCGCGTTTATGATACGAACTCCTGAAAAAATATTTTTTTCATAGATTATTTCTTTAATTTCAGTTCCCTCTTGAAATTTCACTTTATGGATAGAACATGCTCTTTCTAATGCTCTCATTAGTCTTCTTCTATTATCAATTTGTCCATCTTGTGAAAATAGTAATCCATGTCGCCAGTTTTCATGAAGACCCTTAATTTCCTGATCTAAATCATTTCTATTTAAGTATTGCCCATTTTTAAAAGTAGGAAATTTTTTTAAATCTTTTATATTTTTAAAAGGTACTACAATTCCACATTTTTTAAGTCCACAATCAATTCCGCTATCGTTTTGTATATTTTTAATCCATTCAGGAATTAAATTTTGACTATATTTACCGAAATCTAGTAACTCATTTTCAAGACCTTCTGCATGAGCAGCCAACATACCTGCTGCAACAAATCCCGCAGATTCTGATCTATTTTTGCTTAAAACTTGAACTTCAAAACCTTTTCGAGCAAATTCATAGGCACAAGATAAACCTATTAGACCTCCACCAATAATTAGTATTGACTTTTTTTTATCTGCGTTCATATAGTTATTTTATGAATTACATATGTTTTGATACTCTTATACCTTATATCTCATATCATTTAATAAA
>CAYSSQ010000071.1:0-3731 GCA_964433825.1 uncultured Prochlorococcus sp.
CTGAAGAATTTAGAGAATGGATAGTAAACATGGGCCAAGAAAGTAGTAATTTCAGCGATTGTGTTTTAAATTTTCCAAAAAATCTGAATAAATTGCTTGATAAAAAAATAAGAGAAGAAAATTAAATCTTTTTCGTAAAAATTAATAATTTATAAATTTAATAATTAGAATAAAAAGTAATTTAAAAAATATTAATGGATAAGTTAGAGTTTAATTCCACTATAGAAAATCTCGTAATTATAGGATCTGGTCCTGCAGGCTACACAGCAGCGATTTACGCTTCTAGAGCTAATTTGCAACCATTACTTGTGACAGGCTTCTCTTCAGGAGGGATTCCAGGAGGCCAGTTAATGACTACTACTTTTGTTGAAAACTATCCAGGCTTCCCAGATGGTGTAATGGGGCCAGAATTAATGGATCTAATGAAAGCGCAAGCTGTAAGGTGGGGAACAAAATTAATTGAAAGTGATGTAAGTTCTATTGATGTTACTAAAAGACCCTTCGAGATCAAAACACTTGAAGAGGTAATTAAAGCAAATTCAATTATAATAGCCACTGGTGCTAGTGCTAATAGATTAGGAATTAAAAATGAACAACTTTTTTGGAGTAAAGGGATAAGTGCTTGTGCAATTTGTGATGGAGCAACTCCTCAATTCAGAGATGCTGAGCTTGCAGTTGTTGGAGGAGGAGATTCGGCATGCGAAGAGGCTGTTTACCTTACAAAATACGGAAGTAAAGTGCATTTGATCGTTAGGTCAAATAAATTGAGAGCAAGTGCCGCTATGGCTGATCGAGTTTTAGCTAATGATAAAATAACTATTCACTGGAACACTTCTGTCAAAGAAGCAATTGGAAATGATTGGTTAGAGAAAATTAGAACAATATGTCAAAATTCAATTACTAAAGACATTGAAGTCAAAGGTCTTTTTTACGCAATCGGACATACTCCAAATACAAGTTTTCTAGATAAACAAATATCAATTGATGACAAAGGTTATATAAAATGTAAGATTGGTAGACCTGAAACCTCCATTGAAGGGATTTATGCTGCTGGAGATGTAGCTGATTCTGAATGGCGTCAAGGAGTTACCGCCGCTGGGAGTGGCTGCATGGCAGCTTTAGCTACAGAAAGATGGCTTACTGAAAAAGAGCTAGCAATAACAATAAAAAGAGAGCAACCAGAACCAGAAAACTCAAAATCTTTATCAAATATTGAAGAAGAATCAAATGAAGAGACTTTTGATTTTAATTCTCAATGGCAAAAAGGAAGTTATGCACTAAGAAAACTTTATCATGAGAGTTCAAAACCAATTTTAGTAATCTTTAGTTCACCTAGTTGTGGTCCTTGCCATGTCCTAAAACCTCAATTAAAAAGAGTAATCAATGAACTTGATGGTGAAGTTCAGGGTATTGAAATAGATATTGATAAAGATCAAGATATAGCTAAACAAGCAGGTATTAATGGGACTCCAACGGTTCAATTATTTAAGGACAAATTGTTAAAAAGACAATGGCAAGGTGTTAAACAAAGAAGTGAATTTAAAGATGCTATTAAAAGTTTAATTAAATAATTTCATGAATTTATTTGTTCTTTTTTGTATTGTTTTGTCTAGAGCCAGCAGGTCTTGAATTACCTCCAGCATTTCTTTCTCTATATGTTATTCTCCCTCTAGTGAGATCATAAGGGCTAATTTCTACTAAGACCTTATCCCCTGCCAAGAGTTTTATTCTGAATTTTGTTAATTTTCCTGCAGCTCTACATAGACATTGATGTCCTTCAGGTTGTTCAAGTGTAACTAAATAAAAACCATTACCTTGTTCTTTTTCTATTACACCTGAAGTCTCAATCATTAATAAACTTATTACTATCTATATAATATCAGAAAGAAAAAACAACTTTACTTCCATATATAATACGTAAATCTAACAACTATTATTTAATTAGAAAATACTTTTATTTGATTTATAGCTTGTAGTTGACCATAATAAAAATTTGCTTTAGAAACCTTATCTTTACTATCTAGTTGATCAAAATAGACAAAACCTAAAGTTTGCCACAAAGATGACTCACACACTTTATTTAACTCTGAAGTAGCTTCTTCAGCAAGGAGGTTCAACCTCCTTTCAAGATTTTTTGACTTAGAAAGGGACAACTTTAATATTGCGACTAGTACAATTATACTATAGCTAACTTTTAATGCAACTCTAGAATGGCAATCTTTTTTTCTCTTCAATCTCTAAGTCAACTTCCATTTCTTTTAATCTCTTAATTATTTGAACGTAGTATTCCTTCAAATAATTCTCAAGAGAAGTCATATCAGATTCTTTCATTTCAAGCAATTCAAGAGTTTTTGACATATCCGCATTTAACTCCTTTCCACTGCTAGTTACTTCAGCGAAGGCAAGTCTTTCTGAAATATTTAAAGAGTCTTCAAAAAAAGAAACTGCAGATTGAGTCGCTTTAAGTATGAAATCAGCCACTCTAAAAACTTTTGCTTTTCTATTACTATATTTCTCACACAATGAAATTATTTCATTTGGATTCCAAGCTTTAGGACCCACAAGTGGAAGTGACAATCTAAATGTATTTGAATTATCAATAGAAGAAACTATAATATTCGCCATATCCTGAGTATTTATATAAGCGATCTTGGTAGGTGCACCACTCATCCAAACTGCCTGACTATCTAAAATAGGTATTGCAAATTGGCCAATAACTCCTTGCATGAAAGCTGCGCATTTAAATATGGTGTAGTTAAATTGTGATTTTTCTAAAAGTTTTTCTGTGCAAAATTTTACATCCATTAAAGGTACATTTCTAAATTCTTCAGTAAGGAGAATAGATAGGAAAATGATCCTTTTTACTCCCTTTGCTTCGCATTCATTGAAAAGGTTTAATTTCCCTTCCCAATCAGTTTCATAAATACTCTTACTATCATCTGGTCTAGATGTTGCAGCATCTACAACTGCTTCAATATCCTGAAGTGCATAACTAATATCATCTTTGATAAGTAAATCTCCTTTTGTTAATTCACAACCCCATTCTTGTAAAAAAGATGCTTTCCTTGGATTCCTGACTATACATCTAACTTCATGACCTTCTTCAATAGCCTTTTTGGCTATTTGCCTTCCTAAGGTACCAGTTGCTCCAACTAACAGAATCTTCATATTTATGAATATACTTGACCTTCAGACATTAACTTACTTTTTAGCAAATTCGCGAGCATTAATCACCTTGATATTTTAATAAAAGAGCTCCTCCTATTAAACCAACAGGGATAAGTACCCAGAATAAAGCAGCTATGCTAAAAATTTCTTTTGCCATTAATTACAAAATTCATATGATTTAATTATTGCATTTTTTTTATAAAAAGATAAATAATATATATAACTTTTAAATTAATTAATTCCATTTAACATTCAAAAAACATTAACAAAAAGACCCTAATGGTATGCTCAGAGAATAAAAATGAAAATTATTGGAATTGGAATGGTTTTAAAGTTGCTTGGTTTGTAGAAAAAGAGCAAGATTCTGTCCCATTACTTTTTCTACATGGATTTGGTGCAAGCAGTAAGCATTGGAGGAATAATATTAAAAGTTTTGCAAAAAACGGTTATTCTGTTTATTCATTAGATCTTTTGGGCTTTGGAAAATCTGATCAACCAGGTATAAAAGAAATTGGTAAATTAGATAATGGATTATGGTGTGATCAAGTTACAGATTTTATAAA
>CAYSSQ010000072.1:0-3728 GCA_964433825.1 uncultured Prochlorococcus sp.
GAGGAAGTAAAACCTGAAGCCAAAGAGGAAACTAAAGAGGAAGTAAAACCTGAAGGTAATAAGGAGTTAGCTGATGATACAAAAAAAGAAATATTTGGAGAAAAACTATCAAAAGAACTTAATGAAGATGGAAATTAATTACTATTAAATTTACTAAAAATTTATACATAAAAAATAATTATAAAAATAACTTGTTAACCTTAAATTTTTATAATTAAAAAACTATTAAAGTTAAATTTCTTTAATCAAAACCTATAAATAACTCCTTATGAACTACTAATACATCAAAAAGTGCTGTACCTGAGGAAGGGCTTAAAAATTCATGATCTATACTTAATGCTTCCGCACAAATCAGATGTCCATCCCATCTCGTATTATGCTCACTATTCTCCTGAGACCATTTGATAACTTTTTCAAAATGATTTGGCATATAAGACCCAATTCTTTTACAAATAGAGCAAAGATCAGAAAGAATTGGAGGCTTAGAGGGTCGTTTTAGATCCTTTATTAGACTAGGTTGCGTAAAAACACTTGTGTAACGAATATATTCTATTAATTCATAATCTTTTTCTGATAGGTTAGCTTCTTTAAGTGCTCTCTCAAATTCATCTATAGGAGTAACTGGCCTTGCTATCATTATGATGTTTAGAGTTTTTTGCCTTCCATAATTATTTTTCTTCTTATGAAAAAGAATATAGTTGTTGCAATTATCATTACGGGGGCATGAAAACTTAGAGTTGAAAAGTATTCTCCAATTAATTGACTATCCATAACATAAATTTATTTTATATCCATATTAAGACTTAATTTTAGGATTATGAGACTCTATAAAAATTTATTAACTTTATTTTATTTTAAATTTATTAATTTTTCTCTTTAACCTCTTTTGGTTCGACTTCAGTGGAAACATTTTCTCTATCTTCAATCACATTTGATTTTGTTCCTGTAGATATTTTTTTTTCATTTTTAAAGTCCCTTTTATCTTTCTTAGAAACATTATCATCTGGTTCATTTATTACTTTTTCTATTTCATTCTGAAATTCATTTGAAGCAATTTTTAGGCTTTTGAGCGTCTTCCCTAATTGCTTGCCTAATTCTGGAAGTTTTTTGGGACCAAAAATTATAAGGGCAAGAACTAATATAACTGTTACTTCAGGTAAACCAACACCAAAAATATTCATAAAAAATATTATTTAAATTAATTATAAAAAATTTTAATTAATTAATCAATTTATTAATTAATTTATTTACTAATGGTAAGTTATTTATTAATTTAAAAAGATTTGCTGAATCAAAATTGTAACTAATACTCCTTTAAAAAAAACAAGCCATAATAAGCCATAATCACTTAATCTTAATTTTCTTTGGTACCATGAAATTATTCGTTTATGTGTCAGTATAAGCTTGTTCATTTATCAAAAAATATAGATTTATTTTTTAGTCTAAAACTAATTATGAAAAAACTATATCTTTTTTATAATATTTTACTCTTAATAGTTTGACTCGATTTGGTTATCTAAATATAAACATTAATTATCTTTTGTTTTACGCAAATTATTATGGTTTATAGCTATATTAATTAAGCTTTACGTTTAATGCATTGATTTAATGAGAATATTTATCCTTACTAATTTAATTCTTTTATTTTTCAATCCTGCATATTCAGTTACGACAAGAATGTTTAGAGTTTTAGATACTTGTGCGAGGTTTCGTTTAAATGAATTTAATCAGTTTGAGGCAATTGATAAATTAAAATTAGAATATAAAAAAAAAGATATAAATGAAGCAAATAGTATTGTAAAAAAATATTGCTCTGTATTCACCCCGAACGAGAAAATAGAGTTTTAGATAACTAACTTTTTGATAAATTAAATTTTATGATTGTGCCATTTTTTACCGATAATTCACTAAAAGGGCTATGAAATAATTATTATATAGATTTAGGGCTATTAAATTGAATATTGGAGAAAGGGTACCTGAATTTGAACTCCTTGATCAAAATGGAGTTAAAAGAACAAATAAAAATTTAAAATCACCGCTTGTTCTTTTCTTTTACCCCAAAGATGATACTCCAGGCTGTACCATCGAAGTCTGTGGTTTTAGAGATAAGTATGATCTATTTAAAGTTCTTGGTGCTGAAGTTTGGGGAGTTAGTAACGGAGACAGTTCAAGTCATCTAGATTTTGCAAATAAGAACAAGCTCCAATATCCCCTACTTTGTGATATAAATAATTCCCTAAGAAAAATATTTGGTGTCCCAAAGGTTCTTGGTTTGCTAGATGGCAGGGTTACTTATGTTATTGATAGAAAAGGTTTTGTAAAACACATTTATAGAGATTTGCTAAATGGTCCTGCTCATATTAAGGAAGCAATAAGAGTATTAAAGGAAATTCAAAATCAGTAATTTAATATCTTTAAAATAAGCTTGTTTTGTATAGTATTGAAATGATTATCTAAAATTTATGAAAAAAAAAGGAATGAATGCTGTAGATGAAGCTATCAAAAAAGGGGTAGATCTTGATGGGACACCAATTCCCTCTAAAATGTTGGATTTATATAATGAAATAATGGGAAAAGAATCTCAAAGAGAAAGGAGTGGAGTACAAAAATCCATGAGAAATAGATGTGTAAAAACAGGATCTAAACACTTTGATAGAGATACGTTGAATGAATTATTAATTAGTGCTGGTTGGGAAGGATTAAAAGATAAAGAAATTGACTTTTTTTATTAACTTTCATCTTTAGAACTATTTACTTAATGCGTTTTTTATGGAAATTTCTCAATTAAAAATAAAAGCTGAAGAACTTAATGATCTTGCTTGCAAATCATGTACAAAAAATTGGCTTGAAAGTCATGATAAATTATCCGATCCTTTAGAAGATATCAATTTATGCTTCAAAGCTGGTTTGATTTCATCAAAATTAAGGGATAGATTAATTAATGAAGTATTAGAATTAAATTAATATTTTGCTCGTTAATTACAAATATGATTAATATATTTAATTATTAAAAGATAGAAAGAAATTAATTAAATTAATCATATTAAGTAATAATAAATAAATAAATTTAATAAGTTTAAAAATGATTGAAAACTTTGCAATGACATTTACTGAAATTGGTCTACGAAAATGGCAACTCGTTGCAGTCCCTCTAAGTATTATTATATTTCCAATAACTTTTTTTATCTCATCAAAAAATTTTGATGCGAAAAGTGTGTATGAATCAATGTTAGGTGGCTCTGAAGATAAATAATTAAATATCTTTAATTAAATTAGATTAATAAATAATACTTTAGTATTTCTTTCTTTTAAATAAACATAATAAAAATTTTAATTCTGTCTTATTTTTGAATAACTTCTAAACCAATCTTCAAAACAAGTTGTAAAATCAATTAAGATTAATAAATATATTCTTATCAAGAACTTTTTTAGTCTTATTTAAAGATATCTTAATTGTAATTAGTAAAAAAACTATAAAGTTAAAACTATATTTAATTAATTAGTTGATTAATTTTTGAACCATCCTTTTTTAGCCGGGATACTTTGTTCTTGTAGTCTCTTTTGCTCTACTATTTTTAATGATCTTTTAAATGCTAAGTAACTTTCAAAGGCAGTTACTATGGAAATAAGTAGTAGACCTGCCAAACCAATTAATTGTTCTTTCTGAGATGTTTCGTTGTCACCTTGCAGTAATATTCCCAACGCTACCCAGATAGTAATAGCCCCAC
>CAYSSQ010000073.1:0-3674 GCA_964433825.1 uncultured Prochlorococcus sp.
ACATTTCGGCTAGAGGCACTTTGGCCTGTACTTTAGACAATCCGTCATCTACAGACTGTCCTTCTACTTGACCTCTCCTTGAGGATAGATCACCAATTACAGAACCGAGAAAGTCATCAGGACTTTCGACTTCGACTTTCATCATAGGCTCTAAAAGGACAGGATTGCATTTTTTAACCCCATCTTTAAAAGCCATTGAACCTGCAATTTTGAAGGCCATTTCAGAAGAGTCTACATCGTGGAAGGATCCATCGACTAGTGTAACTTTAACATCAATCAAAGGATAACCAGCTAATACTCCAGATTCACATGTTTCTTTCATTCCACTTTCAGCTGGACCTATGTACTCTTTTGGAACAGAACCTCCAACAATTTTATTAACGAATTCGAATCCTGTCCCTGACTCTGCAGGTTCCATTTCAATTATTACATGACCATACTGACCTTTACCTCCAGTTTGTCTTGCATATTTTCCTTCACCTTTAGAACTTGATCTAATAGTTTCTCTATATGAAACCTGAGGAGCTCCTATGTTAGCTTCAACTTTAAATTCTCTTAGCATCCTATCAACCAAAATCTCGAGATGAAGTTCTCCCATACCTGCGATTACAGTCTGATTGGTTTCCTGATCTGTGCTAACTCTAAAAGTTGGATCTTCTTCTGATAATGCTTGCAAGGCTTTTGATAGTTTCTCCATATCACCCTTTGTTTTTGGCTCAACAGCAACTGAAATAACTGGTTCAGGGATAAACAAGGTTTCCAAGACTATTGGATCATCCGTATTGCACAGTGTATCTCCAGTAGTTGTATTCTTCAGGCCAAGTACTGCTCCCAAGTCACCTGCCCTTAATTCATCAACTTCTTCTCTCTCATCAGCCTTTAAAACAACTAATCTTGAAATTCTTTCTTTAGCGTCTTTTGTAGAGTTCATTACATAACTACCTTTAGAGAGAATTCCAGAATACATCCTTACAAATGTTAATTTTCCATAGGGATCAGACATTACTTTAAATGCCAATGCACTAAAAGGAGCACTATCATCAGATGGCCTTGTATCTTCTTTACCACTTGGAAGAACTCCCTGAATTGGCTTCACATCTATTGGAGCCGGCAAATAATCAACTACTGCATCCAGAACAAGTTGGACTCCTTTATTCTTAAAAGCAGAGCCACATAACATAGGTACTAAGCCATGTTTTAAAACGCCCTCCCTTATACCCTTTTTAAGTTGATCCTCAGTTAATTCACCTTTTTCTAGAAATACTTCTATCAATTCTTCGTCATTTTCAGCGATACTTTCCATTAATTTGCTTCGCCATTCCTCAACTTGATCTTTCATATCATCAGGGATTGGAGCCTCCTGAATATCTGTTCCTAAGTCATTTTTGTATAGGTATGCTTTATTACCAACTAAATCAATAATCCCTGATAAATCACCTTCAGCTCCGATAGGTAACTGTATAGGTACTGCATTTGCCTTAAGGCGATCTTTAATTTGATTATAAACTTTTAAAAAATCTGCTCCTGTTCTATCCATTTTATTTACAAAAACCATCCTTGGAACTGAATATCTATCTGCTTGACGCCAAACAGTCTCAGATTGAGGCTGTACTCCACCTACCGCACAAAAAACAGCTATGACTCCATCTAAAACTCTCATAGAGCGTTCGACTTCAATAGTAAAATCAACGTGTCCAGGAGTATCAATGATGTTTATTCTATGATCCTGCCAACTTGTGGAAATTGCAGCAGCCGTGATAGTAATTCCTCTCTCTCTCTCCTGCGCCATCCAGTCAGTGACGGCGGCACCATCATGAACTTCTCCTATTTTATGGACCACTCCTGAATAAAATAATATCCTTTCTGTAGTTGTGGTTTTTCCAGCATCAATATGAGCCGCTATACCAATATTTCTTACACGTTCAAGGGGAAAGTCTCGTGCCAATTTTCAAACTCCAATTAGAATAGATTACAAAATAAAATTTAGTTTATCAAATAAAAATAAACTATTGGTACATAATAGACCAATTGAGTACCTTTTTGATGTTATTTAATAACGGTAATGAGCGAAAGCCTTATTTGCTTCTGCCATTTTATGAGTGTCTTCCCTTTTTTTTACTGCGCTACCAGTTTCATTAGCAGCATCCATCAGTTCACTTGCTAATTTTTGAGCCATACTTTTTCCATTTCTTGCTCTGGAAAAAGTAACTAACCATCTAAGTGCCATAGCTGTTCCCCTTTCTTGACGAACCTCCATTGGTACTTGATAAGTGGCTCCTCCAACTCTTCTTGCTCTGACCTCTACTAATGGTGTTGCGTTCTTTACAGCTGTTTCAAATAGATCAACAGGATCACCACCTGACCTTTCTCCAATAAGAGAAAAAGCATCTGATAATATTCTTTGAGCCGTTGATTTTTTTCCATGTTTCATTAATCTGGAAATCATCATTGAGGCTAAACGACTATTAAATTGTGGGTCTGGCAAAACCGTTCTTTTTACTGCTGCGTTACGACGTGACATTTTTATTTAAGGATTAAGTTTTGATGATTAATTGTTTTTAGGAGCCTTTGCACCATATTTTGATCTTGCTTGACGTCTATCTTTGACCCCAGCAGTATCTAATGTTCCTCTAATAATATGATACCTTACACCGGGCAAATCTTTAACTCTACCTCCTCTTAGCAAAACAACCGAATGTTCTTGTAAATTATGCCCAATACCGGGAATATAAGCAGTAACCTCAAAACCAGATGTCAGTCTAACTCTAGCAACCTTTCTAAGTGCTGAATTTGGCTTTTTAGGGGTAGATGTATAAACTCTAGTACAAACTCCTCGCCTTTCAGGGCAAGCTTTTAAAGCAGGAGATTTAGTCTTTCTAGAGAGACGCTTCCTTTCTGAACTAATTAATTGTTGGATGGTTGGCATTTAATTTGTTATCAAAATTTGCAGATTTATATATAATAGCTCTTTACGAGGCCGAGTAGAAGTATTTTACTTTTTTTGAAAAAAGTGATTTAAAAATGTTTAGTAATTCTTCATGATTCTTGGTTCTATTCTGCAAATTATTTTTATAATAAAAATATTGAATTAAAATTTTTAAATTTAAATTCGATAAATTTGTTAATTTCTATGCCAAAGAAACACAAAGAAAATATTGATAGCTATAAAGACAGCTACTCACCAGCATGCATATCAGGGGAAAAAGATGCTTGTGGAGTAGGTTTTGTTGCAAATATTTTTGGTAGGGAAAGTAATTGGATTTTAAAACAGTCCTTAAAAGGACTTGACTGTATGGAGCATAGAGGCGGTTGTGGAGGTGATAGCGATTCTGGAGATGGAGCAGGTATTTTATGTTCAATACCATGGTCATTTTTAAATAAATATAGTGATTTTGAAAACGATAAAAAAAGTAACATAGGGCTAGGAATGATTTTTATGCCTAATGAAAAAAATCTCATTAAAAAAATTAAATCTATATGCGATGACGAAGCTTCGAAATTAAAATTTTCTAAAACTTTATGGAGAGACGTTCCAGTTAATATAGATATCCTAGGCCCCTTAGCTAAAGCAAATGCTCCTTTCATAGTTCAATGGATTATATATTATGAAAAAAATGAAAAAGATTTTGATTTTATTTTATTCCAACTAAGAAAAAAAATTGAAAAAAAGATAA
>CAYSSQ010000074.1:0-1230 GCA_964433825.1 uncultured Prochlorococcus sp.
TTCTACTGAAGATTGGCAAGTTTATAAAATTGATACTTCAGGAGCCACAGATTGGAGTTCAACCTTTTGGACTCAGTCAATACAAGGATATGAATCATCATTTGGACAAGATCTCGATGGAGATGGCAGTACTGGTCTTAATGTAAGTAATTTAACAACAGCTTCAAAAGATACGAATGGATGGTTATTAAAAAAAGACTCCAACAATACACTTTATATAACAGACAGCAATGGAGAGAATGTTGTTACAGTTACCGATAATTATGGTGGAAGTCCAACTTTTGATCACAGCTATAACTGGGGCTCTGGTTCTAGTTCTTCAGAATCACTAGCCGCAGAGAAACAAAATGATGGTTCTTTCTTGTTGGCAGTTAGTCATTCTTCTAAAGACCAATGGGGTTCATGGTCAGATTATGAAATTCTGGAGTTAAGTAGTACTGGAGTTATTGATTGGGGTAAAAGTATTTGGACTCAAGATATTAAAAGTTATGAAAACAAATTTAATGATGATTTAGATGGCGATGGAAGTACTGGAAGAGACTTTTCAGCATTAACAAGTGTAGATACAGATACGATTGGCGATCTTCTTAAAAAGGATTCAAACGGAGCATTCTTTATTCTTACAGAAGCAGGGGAGTATTTATCGATATCCGAAGATTGGGGAGGCACAGCTGAACTTGAATATAGTCACAGCTGGGGAAATGGCTCTAGTTCATCTGTTGCTGTTGCTGTTGAAGATGCAACTTTCAAAAACTATGAGGGAACAACTGTTAATGGATATGCTATCGCTATAAAGAATTCCGGAACTTATCAAAATGAGACTTGGGAAGATTGGACAATAAAATATGTTGATTCTAATGGAGTTATTGATTACTATAATCAGCCTTGGATGCAATCAATTAAAGATAAAGAAAGTATCTTTAGTCAGGATCTAGATGGTGACGGGGCTCAAGGTCTTGATGCCACAAAATTAGAAACAGCATCAGATAGTTCAGGAAATGCTACAGATAAAAGTGGAGATTTGCTTAAAAAGGATGATAAAGGCAGCTTATTTATTGTAGATGACAATGATACTGCCGATACTTCAGACGATACAGTTCTTGCTCTAACTGATGAGTGGGGTGGTGCACCAAGTTTTGATTATCAAGACACATGGGGAACATTTACCTATACTTCTTCTGCCTTTGCTGTTGAATCTTTTGATGATTCAGGTACAAAGAAATTTCTTCT
>CAYSSQ010000074.1:1330-3662 GCA_964433825.1 uncultured Prochlorococcus sp.
ACTCTTACTAAAGATGCTCAGGGAGCCTTATACATAACAAAGGGTCAAACAAATATTGCAATAGTAGATGATAATGATTCTCCAGTTAATTTTGACTGGTCTCATTCTTGGGGTGGCCAAACTTTCTCATCTGCAGCATTTGCTGTTGAAGGTTTAGATACAGATAGTGACTCAACTATTGATAAATATAAATTAGCCATCAAACATTCTCAAACTGACACTAATACTTCCTTATCTTCGGAGAATTGGGAAACAATTGAGATTTCTACTGCAGGAATTGTCGATTGGTCAACGGTTAAATGGGGGGATGCCTCACCGCATGAAATTGATCTTAATCAGGATTTAGATGGAGATGGATCAATATGGTCTGTTGCTAATTTAACTCTAACTGCTGTTGATACTGATGTTTTAGGTGTTACTCCATTCCTTGATGAAAATAAAAATTTATATATCATGCCTGGGCAAGGTCAGCAGAAACAAGCTGTTTATGACGGCACAGGAAATTTAATTAGTTTTGAAGAAACCCAGAACTTTGGTTCATCTTCTTTGAAATCAGAATTAATGGCCGTTGAATCTACTTCTGTAGGTAGTGATGATTATTACAAGTTACTTATAAAAGAAACATTTACTAGTGGTAGCGTCACTGGGATTGAATATCAAACAGTAAACGTTGACCCAACAACAATGTTAATAGATTGGTCAACTTGGACACAAACTGATGATCCCACAAAACTAGAAAGTAAATTTAACCAAGATCTAAATCAAGATGGAACAGTAACATCCCTCACGGTAGCAACGACTAAAACAGCTGTCTCAACTGACACGACGGGAGCACAATTAAAAGCAACATCTGATGGAAGTTTGTTTGTGACTGATGGTGATACAACTCTTGCTCTAGTTGACAAAGGGGGGGACGCTTTAGATTTCGATGTGTCCGAAACATGGACAGGAGGGTCCTATAAAACTGAATCACTTGCGATACAAAAAGTTGGGAGCGAATATAAACTTGCAGTTAAAGAAACTGTTACGGCAGGAGAAGATACCTCTGAAGGCTTTATCGTTCATACGATATCTTCTACAGGTGTACTTGATAAATCCAAAGAAAAGTTTAGGACAACTTCAGAATTAAATGAATCAGAATTTGGACAAGACCTTAATGGAGACGGTAACACTAGTCAAGGTTCAACTTCAGATTCAGCAGATTCTTTTGCTGATAAAGTTAAAACAGGAAATACTGATCAAGAAGTAGTTCAAAAGTTTTCTAATGTAGCTCAATCAGATATTTATACAATTTCTAATGCTGATACAGACTCCAGTGATACAGGTATAGAAATGTTTGTAAATGGTGTAACGGGTAGTGCTAAAGGAAATTATGCCTTGGATGTCAAAATCACAAAAGAAGCTAGTACAGCTTTAATTAGCAAAATTGGAAATGATACTGGCTCTACAGCATCAAATTTAAAAGCTTCTACAGGAGTTATGGATTTTACAGTAACCATTCCTGATGAACAAAATTATGGAGATATAGTGTCACTTTCTTGGGTATTGAGTGATGTAGAAGAGGGAGTAACTCCAAAATATATGAAGGAAGATTCAAAGGGGACATTCTTTAGCTTTGAATATGATACAAGCACTGGTGAAGGTGCTAAGTGGGATGCAGATAATAAAACTATGACTGTTTATGTCAGAGATAATGGTAAATATGATGATGATCCAACAGCAGGGAAAGTGAGAGACCCTGGATTATTTATCACAGATAGCTCATCAAGTTCATCAAGCTCAACCCCTACTTATTCCATTACAACTTCAATGGATCCTCGAAGAGAGGGTAATACTCTAACTACTACTGTAAATACAACAAATGTTACTAATGGTACAAATCTTTATTATTCTTTAAGTGGTACAGGTATTAGCTCCTCAGATATCGCATCATCAGATAACCTTCTCGGATCTGGAAGTGTTAATGCATCTGGTACTTTTAGTTTCAGTCATCAAATTATTGACGACAGCGAAACAGAGGGAGCGCAAACTCTTGATATAAAACTTTTTTCTGATTCTTCCAGAACTAATCAAGTAGGAACTACATCTCAAATTACATTTTATGATGCACTTAGCGAAGGAGGAGATAGTACTGCTCCAACTATTTCTGGTCCCTCAGGATCTTCAGCATCAGTTAACGAAAATGTAACTTCAGTTTATACATTTTCAGCAGATGAATCTGTCACTTGGTCATTGAATAGTGGAGGCGAAGATTCTGGTAAATTCATAATAAATTCTTCTAGTGGTTTGCTTGAATTTGCAACTGCTCCAGATTATGAATCACCTTTAGATA
>CAYSSQ010000075.1:0-3377 GCA_964433825.1 uncultured Prochlorococcus sp.
CAATTGCATCTCAAATTTCATGCCTGATTTCGAAGCACTCATCAAACAACAACAAATCAAATCAAGCGTTCCAAATAAGCGCTTAAAAATTGTCCAACCTAGTAATAGTAAATTTAAAAACCAACAATCAAATATCTTAAATTACTTCTTGTTTTGTTTTGTTGGATTTATTATTGGTAGCTCTTTTATAATTTTTCTTTATCTAAACAATTTCCTCGAATTATACATAAATAAAATCAGCACCATTTTTTGAAAGTAATTACCATATAAAGCTTTCTATGTTCTGTATAAACTATTAATATCTATGTACTTTTTTGATAAATCGCAACCCCAAGCTTTCGCTTGAGCTTTTCCATTATTAAAATTTAGGGTAATTTTTACTGTATCGTTTAATAAATAAGACCCATTCATTTTTTCTTTCATATATTTAATAATTATTTCTTCAGAGTAAGTTTCTAAATTCCCTTTTTTAAGAATCTGAAAATCTCCAATAAATAAATCAATAGTTGCAAAATTAAATTCAATACCTGCATTTCCAGCTGCAGCTATAATTCTGCCCCAATTAGGGTCACAACCATGAACTGCAGTCTTAACAAGCGAAGAATTAACAATGGACTTTGCAATTTTTAAAGCATCTAATTTATCTTTAAGTCCGGTTACTAAAACTTCTAAAAGACAATTAGATCCTTCTCCATCTCTAGCTATAGATTTTGCAAGATTCTGGCAAACATAATTTATTCCCTCTTGGATAACAGGTAGATATCTATTACTAATTTGAGTCCCTGAATTAATTGCTAAAAAAGAATCATTAGTGCTAGTGTCTCCATCTACAGATATTGCATTAAAAGATAATTGTGAAGCTTCTTTTATCATTCGATCCCATAAATTTTTATCAATACCTACATCACATGTTAAGAAAGCCAACATAGTAGCCATATTTGGCTGAATCATTCCAGATCCTTTCGCGAATGCAGCTATTTTAATATTTCTACCACCAAGAGAAGTTTGAATAGCTATCCTTTTTGGTCGTAAATCAGTCGTTAATATAGCCTCCGAAGCACTTACAAAATTATTTTGATTTAAGGAATTAACCAAAATTGGAATATTATCAAGCATTTTATTCATTGGAATTGGCACACCAATCACTCCAGTTGAACAAATTAAAATCTGATCTTCATCTATATCTAATTCTTTAGAAAGTGCTTTTGTAGCGCGCAAAGAATCTCTCATGCCTATATCTCCATTACAAGCATTCGCTTGTCCTGAATTAATTAATATTGCTCTTATATTTCCAGATGCATTTTTTAACCTTCTTTTGCATATTTCGACACAAGAGGCTCTTACAACTGATTGTGTAAATAATCCACTACAAATACTATCTTCTGGCGCTACTATTAGAGCCAGGTCCTTTTTCTTTGAATCCTTTAAACCCGCTGAAATACCGGCATACATAAAACCGCTAGGTCTAAATTCATGGTAATTAAAATGTGACCAATTCAAACTTTAAATTATTTAAATCTTTAAATTAATAGTAACTAGTCTTTAATTTTTTAACACTCAACTTACTTACGAAAAAATGTTTATGACACAAGAATTAAATAAAAATCAAAGAAGAATTGGTCTTACAGGAGGCATTGCTAGTGGTAAAACGACAATAGCAAATTATATAAGACTTTCAAAAAATATCGATATATTAGATGCGGATCATTTTTCTAGAAAACTAATCCTTTCAGAGACCATGTCGTATAAAAAAATAATTTCTCAGTTTGGTAATTCAATAATTGATCCCGATTCTCCTTCAAAAGAAATTAATAGAAAAAAATTAAAAAAAATTATTTTTGAATATCCAGATAAAAGAATATGGATTGAAAGTCTACTACATCCATTAATTAGAAATTCAATGATTAGAGAGTGCAAAGAAATGGAACATAAAAAAGTTATACTATTGGTTATCCCATTACTATTTGAAGCGAAATTCAACGATTTATGTACTGAAATATGGATAGTAAAATGCTCTAAAGATGAACAAATAAAAAGACTTTTAGAGAGAGATAAAATCAGTCAAAAAGAGGCTGAGAAAATCATAAATATTCAATTGGATTTATCAAAAAAACAAAAAGAGGAATATATTTTCTTAGATAATGAAAATGAAAAAAAAATTTGGAAAAGACAAATAAATAAATTAATTTAACTTTTTAATTTTTGCATAATGAGCTTATTTGCCATTTTAGGATCAGCTTTACCTTTAGTTCTCTTCATTAGTTGCCCTACAAAGAAGCCTATTATTTTTGTTTTACCATTCTTATATGCTTGTACTTCCTCAGGATAATTCTTGATCAATTCATCAATGATAGGTTGTATAGTTCCTTCATCGCTTATCATACCGAGACCTCTATCCTCAACAATTTTTTTAGGTGAAAGATCACTATTTATTAAATCAGGCAAGATCTCTTTAGCTATTTTCCCACTTATTAAATTAGTAGAAATAAGCTTTATCATTTCAGCAAGATTTTCAGGACTAAGCTTTAAATCACTAAAGTTAATTTTATTTGACTTTAAATAGCCAAGGATATCACCAGTAATCCAATTTGAAGCGAGCTTGGCATCAGCACCACTTTTTACAGTTAATTCAAAAAATTCAGCCATATATATTTCATCAGTTAAGACTCTCGCATCATATACAGAAAGTCCAAATTGATTCACATATTTTCTTCTTTTAACACTAGGCAACTCAGGAAGTTCATCAAACCATCTTTGTTTTAAATCATTTGAAATTTCTATAGGTCCTAAATCAGGATCAGGAAAATATCTATAATCACTACTACCTTCTTTTAATCTCATACTCTTTGTGATTTGTTTGGATTCGTCCCATAATCTTGTTTCTTGAAAAATTTTTTCTCCTCTCTCATAAACTTCAATCTGCCTTTTAATCTCATACTCACAAGCCTTCTGAATAGCAGAAAATGAATTCATATTCTTAATCTCAACTTTTGTGCCAAAAGGAGACTCAGATCCTTGGCGAACTGAAATATTCACATCACATCTAAGAGAACCCTCCTGCATATTCCCATCCGAGACTCCAAGATAACGAACAGTTCTCCTAATCTCAGATGCATATTCTGATGCTTCTCGCCCAGTTCTAATATCTGGCTTGCTCACTATTTCAACTAAGGCTATCCCAGCACGATTATAGTCAACTAATGAATAACTAGATCCAGCTAATCGATCGCTACCGCCGTGGACAAGCTTACCAGCATCTTCCTCCATATGTAATCTTTCAATACCAATTCTCTTTAAATAAGTTTCTTTACCTTTTTCCGCCACTTCAACTTCTAGCCATCCCTCTTCAGCGAGTGGCTCATCAAATTGAGAAATTT
>CAYSSQ010000076.1:0-3353 GCA_964433825.1 uncultured Prochlorococcus sp.
AGCTCCGTTGATATGGGAATTTGCTTTGAAAGAATATCAAAAAGATCGATTAATTTTTTTTCTTAATCCGGGTAGAGATCCTGAAGGGGGAGGTTATCATTTGTTGCAAAGTAAAATCGGAATAGGATCAGGGGGACTATTTGGGACTGGTCTTTTAAAAGGAAAGTTGACAAATTTACAATTTATTCCTGAACAACATACAGATTTTATTTTTAGCGCAGCGGGTGAAGAAATGGGTTTTGTAGGATCTATATTTATAGTCTCTTTATTTTTTATATTCATCATTTATTTATTAAGAATTGCTATAAATGCAAGAACTGATTTTGAGGCATTACTAGTAATCGGGATTACCTCTATTTTTTTATTTCAAATAATAATTAATATATATATGACAATAGGTTTGGGCCCTGTGACTGGAATTCCTTTGCCATTTATGAGTTATGGAAGGACATCGTTATTCGTTAATTTTATATTTGTTGGACTTGCACTCTCAACATTTAAAAGGTCAATATCTTTAAGAAAAAAATGAAATCTTTAGTTACCTTAGATCTTATACAAAAATCTCTATTAGACGATTATCAATATCTCAATTTTGTTGATGATGAGACATCAAGAAGAATGTGGTGGTGCGCTTTAGAAGTTATCCAAAAAGAATTTCTTCCATATCATTTAAAAGATGGTGGAATATGGGTTGCTTCACCTTTACCAGTTTTTAACGAAAAGAAATATTTGAATAAATTGAATGGTTGGTTGTGGGCTCCAGAAGGTTTTTCTTCCTTTAAAAACGAACAGTCTAAGTTTTTACCTTATCAAGAATCTCATATTAATGATGAGAAATTTAAATATGTAAGTAATTACAAAATTCTTAGTCTTAATCAAAACGATAGATTTGATCCTTTCTTACTGATTATCACTCCAACATTTCAGTGCGTTCTAACTATCTCAGGAGAAAAGGATAAGAAATTTTTAATAATGAGGAATGATGAAATTAGTCTTAAGAGAGTTATTGAGTTGGTTGACATAAAATTAAAGCAAGACAACTTAGAGGAATCCAAGAAATTTCAGTTTCAAATTAAAAATTTTGGACAATTTACTATAAATAATCATTTTGCAAATACTTTTTGGCCAAGTTTGTCAATTAAATTAGCAAAATTAATTCCAAATATAAACTTTCAAACTTCACTAAAAGAACAAAGTAATAAAATAATGAGAATATCGGAGGCTAAGTTGATAGAGGCTATATCTCATGAAGTAAGAACTCCATTAGCGACCATAAAAACTTTAATAAGTTCAACTTTGAGAAAATATAAGATGGATCAAATGATTAGAAACCGCTTAATAGAAATAGATAATGAATGTACCGAACAGATCGATAGATTTGGCTTAATTTTTAATGCTGCAGAATTAGTTAATAGTGAATCTTCTTCATCTCAACAATTAACTCGCATTGATTTAGGTGGGATATTGAATAAACTATCTCCTAATTGGATTAATCAATTAAAAAGAAGAGGGATAATATTAAAACTTGATATTCCAAATGAATTACCAGAGGTTTTAAGTAATTCAGAAAAATTAGAATTAATGCTTAGTGGACTAATTGATAAAAATACTAGGGGTTTAAAAGAGGGTAGTATTTTAACTTTAGAGTTGAGGCCAGCAGGCCAGAAATTAAAGTTGCAGTTAATAGTACAGACAAAAAATTTAAATAGTAAAGAAAAAAATCAAATATATGGCTCTGATATTGGACCAGTGCTTAATTGGAATCCCCAGACAGGAAGTTTACAATTAAGTCAATCTGCTACTCAAAAATTATTAGCTAGTTTGGGAGGTAGGGTAACTCAAAGGAAAGATTCTGGTCTGACTGTGTTTTTCCCTATTTCAGATTTAAATTAATTTAAATAAATATTTTTATTAAATAATGTAGAAACTTTAATAATTCACTCAATAAATTTTAAATCTAGGTGTTAACTTCTTATATATAGATAGTAGGCAAGTTAATGAGTAAAACTCTAATAGGTCAATTTCCAAAGCATATTGGTAGTACAGGAGGTTTATTAAACTCTGCAGAAAAAGAAGAAAAGTACGCAATTTGTTGGAATAGTTCAAAAGAACAACCTTTTGAATTACCTACTGGCGGAGCTGCAATAATGCATGAGGGTGATAATATGATGTATTTTGCAAGAAAAGAGCAATGTTTAGCTTTAGGTACTCAATTAAGAGCATTTAAACCAAGAATAGAAAATTTTAAGATATATAGAATTTTCCCTGGAGGAGATATAGAATTTTTACACCCGAAAGATGGCGTTTTCCCTGAAAAAGTTAATGAAGGAAGAGAACAAGTTGGCCACAACCCTAGAAGAATTGGTGAGAATCCAAATCCTGCAGGATTAAAATTTACGACTAAAAAAACATTTGATTAATACTTATAAAGTTGATATAAAGGTTATTTATATTTATAATTTGGACTTGTAATGCTAATATGATCAGCTCAAAAAAACAAAGTTTTATTCAGGCTTACAAAGATGGTAAAAATTTTATACCCATATATGAATCTTGGCCTGCAGATCTAGAGACACCTTTAACAACTTGGCTTAAATTGTCAAAAGAAAATGCACATGGAGTCTTTCTTGAATCTGTTGAAGGCGGTGAAAATATTGGTAGGTGGAGTATTGTCGCTAATAATCCATTATGGGAAGCAGTATGTTTTGGAAATGAGACTATTCGTACTTTTAGAAATGGGGAACAAGATATAAGGGAAGGGGATGTTTTTGATTCGTTAAGATATTGGACTAAAGAATATCAATCTCATAGCTTAAAAGAATTTCCATTCATTGGACAATTATATGGTTCATGGGGTTATGAATTAATCAATTTCATAGAACCTTCGGTTCCCATACATGAGATTAAAAAGGATGAAATACCTCATGGATCATGGATGTTTTTTGACCAAATCATAGTTTTTGATCAAATGAAAAGATGTCTTACGGCTTTGATATATGCAGATTTAAAACAGTTTCCGGGCCTATCTATTGAAGATATTTATGAAAAATCAATTCAACAAATTCATTCAATTAAAAATTTGATGAAAACACCTTTAAAAAATGTTGATGTTTTAAAGTGGCAACAAAAAAAAGATTTAAATTTGCAAATTTCAAGTAATTGGACTCAAGATGAATTCAAGACAGTTGTTTTAAAAGCAAAAGAATTCATCAAAAAAGGGGATATCTTTCAAATAGTTATCAGTCAAAAATTCAAAGCCGAAGTAAAAAGTAAGCCTTTTGATCTTTATAGGAGTCTAAGAATGATAAATCCTTCTCCCTATATGGCCTATTTTGATTTTGGATCATGGTTTT
>CAYSSQ010000077.1:0-3301 GCA_964433825.1 uncultured Prochlorococcus sp.
CTCTCTGCCTTAATTGATTTCTGCAAAGTCCAAAATCTCTATAAACACCTCTGGGTTTTCCAGTTGCCCAGCATCTGTTTCTTAATCTATTAGGAGCAGAATTCCTTGGCAATGATTGGATCTTTCTATGTATTTCTAATCTCTCCATAGGATCTTTTGCAGCATTAAACTCCGCAAGTAAAGCTTTTCTCTTTGAAGCATATTTTTGGACTAATTTTTTTCGTTTTACTTCACGAGCAATCATTGATTTTTTTGCCATTAAAATATTCTTTTAAATTTTTTTTATTCTAACAGTTAGATGTCATTGTTAAAAATATCTAATTTATTGCTTAAGTAATTTTTGTATGATTAACAGCTGACTTGTATCTCTAATTATTAGTACAACACTAAGGCCAACTAAAAGAAAAAAGCTAGATTGCGTAACAGCAATTTGTATTTTCTCAGGTATTGGCTTACCTCTTAAACCTTCTATAATAGTAAAAACAAGTTGGCCTCCATCAAGAAGAGGTAATGGTAATGAATTAAGAACTGCTAAGTTTATAGATATCAGAGCAGCAAATAGGAGTATCCCATTTCCCCCTTGTTCAGAAAGCTGAGCACCAATTTCAACTATCTTTACTGGTCCGCTTAATTGTTGAGCAGTGGAAGAGAAATTTGTTATTAAACCTTTATATCCATCTATTGTTTTAGTCAAAAGGGATGAGAATTCTTTATTTGTGAAATTAAAGAGCTCATTAATATTTTTAGTCTTGTATGTTTCTTTTCTTATATTAGGTTGTAACTGCGCTCCAATTGTCCCTTTGCCATCAATATTTTCTGGAACTAAATTAAGTTCAATAAATGAATCATTACGTTGTATTTTGATCTTAATATTTTCTTCTGATGAGTTTTGAATCTCTTTTACTAGAAAAGTAACTGCTTGATCTCCTGCGACAAGAATATTATCTTTTATTTTTAATATTTTGTCTCCAGGTTGAAGACCAGCTTTACTAGCCGCTTTGTTAGGTTGAGTAGCTAAAACTAATATCCCTGGATCAGGATCATATGGAATTCCTATAGTAGTTACATTTAAAATTAGTATTGAATAAGCAAGAAGTAAATTTGCAAACACTCCAGCTGAAATAACTATTAATTTTTGATGAATAGGTCTATTTTTTAATAAATTGGGGTCACCAGGATCAATATTTTTTTGAGATTCATCTGGGAAGGATACAAATCCTCCCAAAGGAAAGGCTCTAAAAGAATAAGTAATGTTTCTGAATGTTTTTTTTATTACTGGAGGACCAAATCCAATAGAAAATCCATCAACATAAATCCCTTGAAATATTGCAGCTAGGAAATGACCCATTTCGTGAAAGAAGATTAAGAGTCCTAAAACTGTTATTGATGTTAAAACATTCATTTTTTAATATTAATTGGATTTTATAAAAGGTGTCCCAAAATACGGGATTAGAACATCTGGAATTTTGACACTTCCATTTTCTTGTTGACCATTTTCTAATATCGCAGCCATTGTTCTCCCTATCGCAAGACCACTTCCGTTAAGAGTATGTAAATAATTTGTTTTATTATTTGTTTTTGTTCTTATAGAGGATCTACGAGCTTGAAAATCAAGACAATTACTGCAACTTGAAATCTCCCTGTACATATTAGCGCTTGGCAACCAAACCTCTAAATCAAAGGTGCGGCTTGATGAGAAACCTAAATCACCAGAACAGATGTCCATAACTCGGTAAGGCAGGTTTAATTTTTGCAGTATATTTTCTGCATCAGAAGTAATTTGGATATGAGCTTCAGATGATTTTTCTGCGAGGCAAAACCAATATAATTCAACTTTATTAAATTGGTGAAGCCTTATCAAGCCTTTGGTATCTTTCCCATAACTTCCTGCTTCTCTTCTAAAACATGGACTATAAGCTACATATTTCAAGGGGAGGAGATTTGGGCTTATAATTTCATTTTTATGAAAAGCTGTCATTTGAACTTCTGCGGTTGGCGAAAGCCATAAATCATCATTTACACATTTAAAGCTTTCATTCGAAAATTTAGGAAGTTGTCCTGAGCCTTGAAGACTTTCAGAATTTACTAAAGCCGGAGGCATAAGCTCGAGATAACCTTTTTGAATGTGACAATCCAACATAAAGTTAATGATTGCTCTTTCAAGTCTTGCACCATTACCTATTAAGGTGATAAAACGACTTTTTGAAATATTCGAAGTACGTTTAATCTCAAATAAATTTAAAGATTCGCCTATCTCCAAATGACTTTTAATATTCTTTTTGATAGAAGGGTTACCCCATTTTCTTAACTCGACATTGCCATCTTCGTTTTTACCTATTGGGGTTTTTTCACTAGGGAAATTTGGTAAATCCAAAATCATATTTGTGATTTCTTTTTGTAATTTTCTCTTCTCTTCTTCTAACATTGATATCTGGGTCTTAAGTTTATTCCCCTCAGACTTTAATTCTTCTAAATTTGTTAAGGTTGATTGATTAGTAGAATTAAAATGACTCCCGATTATTTTACTTAATTTCTTACTTTCAGATTGCAAATCAGAAAGATTAATATCAGTATTTTTTATTTGAATTGTTAATTTATTAAGTCTAGATAAATCTATTACCTTCCCCCTCAAAGATAATTTTTCTTCAACTAATGTTGGCTGTTCTCTTATTAATTTTTGATCTAACACTTCTTTTTTAGTTTATTTTAATAATAGAAATTATACTTGTGATTTGACTCAAATCTTTCGTAACTTATTTACTAATTAAGGTTTAATTTATATTTAGGAATTTCCAATTTTATTTCTAGGAGGCAAACCTTGCTCTACCACTTGAAGACCAATTCTTTAATAAATCAAGTTGTTCCTTTGCTGTTCTAGAAAGTGGAACAAGTTCTGAAACTGCTTTGATTAAATCTTTTTCTGATATTTCTCTTTTTTCTGAAAAAGAATAATGCATTGCTTCTATCACAGATTGTTCTAGCTCTGCACCAGAATAGCCACTAGTTCGATCTACTATTGTTGACAAAGGGAAGTCATAGTTTGGACGCCTCTTCTTTAAATGTAATTCAAGAATACTTAATCTTTCGGCTGAATTTGGCAAGTCCAGGAAAAAAATCTCATCAAATCTACCTTTTCTTAATAATTCTGGAGGTAATTTATCTATAGCATTAGCTGTCGCTATTACAAATACAGACGATTCTTTCTCAGCCATCCATGTAAGTAGACTAGCTAGAACTCTTTGACTGGTTCCTCCATCACTTCTTGCATCTCCCCCAAATCCTTTATCAATCTCATCTATCC
>CAYSSQ010000078.1:0-3230 GCA_964433825.1 uncultured Prochlorococcus sp.
TGAGTTGAACCGTTTTCTCCAGGTCCTTCAACGTCTGCTGTCTCATATCCATAACTAATTGATGGGAACAAGCCAGTTTCTGCAGGAAGCCAGTATCCATTAATCCCCACATAGTGAGTGTCTAGCAAATATTCCTCAGTAGCCGTTGAAGTATTTGAAGATGCCTCACTGACAGCGTAAGTAAATGACAATCCATATTGATCAGCATTGTATGAAAGTTGACCACCAACAATGTCTTGACCAGCCTTAGAACCAACTCCATTTTCTCCATCAGCCACATAACCAAATCCTGCTGAATAACCTCTTCCTAAATCATAGGCAGCTGAAAAACCAACAGAACCTGAATCAGTTGTTTCGAATGCAGACGATGCGTTTCCGCAATCATCTAATGTGTCAGAAATCCCATCATAAACACATGCTGTGTTATAGAGGGAGCTTCCATCGATATTATCTCCAACCATCACTGTAAGTTTTTCACCTACTGGAAATGTGTAAGAGATGCCATCAAGGGTAAGAACATCGTTAGTATCATCAAGATCTGCTTCCTCTAA
Source organism: uncultured Prochlorococcus sp. (assembly GCA_964433825.1). Taxonomy (GTDB): domain Bacteria; phylum Cyanobacteriota; class Cyanobacteriia; order PCC-6307; family Cyanobiaceae; genus Prochlorococcus_A. Next base: position 552 of record CAYSSQ010000078.1, read on the forward strand.
ATCAGTGCCTGCATCACCTGCGATGATAGTCACATCTAAAGAATCTTCACCTGTGAAACTAGTAGTTAAATCAATCGAGTAATCATAACCTGTTTGAGTGGTTTCCTTTTGTGTGTCGCCAACAGGGACACCGCCTTTAGCACCTACGACAAAATTTCCACCAAAGGATGCTGATGTAGTACTAGAAAAACTACCTGCCTCAAATTCTTCAAGTTGATTTTCTAATTTATCAATTCTTCCATTTAAATTAGAAAGTTCAGGATTGAATTCACTAACTAATCTTGATTCAAGCTCTGTTAATTGAGCAACATCACTTAAACATGAATTAAGGATGGCTGCTGCTTCATATCTAGAAAGGCCTGCTCTTGGTATTAAAGAGGAACAACCTCTCTCTCTGGCTAAATTAGTAATAGCCTTGTATGACCAATCGGTTGGCAATATTTTTGAAAAGTTTGTGATGCTTTTAATCTCTTCAGAAGAAGAATAATTAGAAACATCTTTAAAGTTCAAATCTGTAGCATTTGCAGCTAGTGGTGCTAAAAGACCAAGTGCTGCTGGAGCTACCAGCAAACGCTGGAAAAGCTTCATAGTAAATCCTCACACAAATAAAGGGACACTTTAAATTAGAGTATAAAATTTTTCAGTGCTAAGTAGTCGTGGATACCGTTTCACAAAGAAAATAATAAGATTTTTACTTTAAACAGGAAAAATTTATTGTGAGAATAATTGCTATAAAAGGAAACTCTTTGTAATGATGACCTTCAAAATCTAAATGAAAACGATTATCATTTTTAATGTTATTCAATGGCCTCATAAGTAATCTTTATTATGAGCTACAAAATAATTTAATTTGTTAGAAAAGCGTAACAATATAAAAAGTGAATTTACAATCTAAATTTCATTAAAGTTTCTTTTACGTAAATAATATTTTTAATAGATTAAAATTTTTAGCTACTTTTTCCTTTGAATAAAAATATGAACACTTTTTATTGAAAATATTCAGTTATTTAGCGATAGTTAATCTTTGGTATTTTTAGCAACTTTAAATTTTATCTCATTGGTTTTATATTTTTTGGTTTTACGTGCGTCATTAGTTTCCACATACCATCCTGAGGCTATACGCGTCTCTATTTCATCATATGTCTTTGAAACATTTAGTTTTTTAAGTTTTTTCTTTAGATAGTCCATATTTTTAACATAGCAATCAACCTCGTGATGGCAATAATTGATCTTTTAAATTAATTTACCAATTATAAATTCTTTAGAAAAAAGAAAAATATCACATTAAACTCTCCAAATTAAAAATTACTTATTAGATTGTTAAGAAATTTAATTACCTGAGGAGCACAAGGTTAAATGACTCGACTAAACGTTGTTTTAAATTCTCTTCCGAGAGATCTTACAGAATTCTGTTTCTTTCTTATAGTAGGCACCACCGCTGGATATCTAGGTCTCATATAATAATTCAATAAAAATTAACGTTAGACCAAATGGGCTGTTGAATATTAAGTTGCCTTATTTTTTTTCCTACATCTACCATTACTACAATTCCTGTTATCGTCTTTTTCTTTGATTCTAGAATTTGAACAACACTATTTATAGTTCCACCTGTAGCTATTAAATCATCTACTATCGCAAATGAATTAAAAGATGCAATAGCGTTACTCTGAATTGAAAGTTTATCTTTTCCGTATTCAAGTTCATATTCTTTTGAAATTAACTTACCTGGCAATTTTCCTCCTTTTCTTGCGACAACCATCGGTTTAGATACTTTTGATGAAATCGCCGAACCAAAGATAAATCCTCTGGCATCAATCGCTAAAATTGCATCTGCATTTTTAATGATTTCAGTATTACCCATTTCAAAAATTAATTCGTTAAAGACTTTTGGATATTGAAGGATTTTTAATGTATCCCTAAAAATAATCCCTTTTTGAGGGAAATCACTATGACTATTAATGTAATTTTTAAAATTTTTCAAAATAAATTATTATTCCAAATTGATTTTACTTTTCAAGAAATATTTTGCTGTATTAGAAAGATAAATTTTAATTCACTCGATTATATTTATTACTAAAATTTATACTTAAATTTTATAAATTTATTTTTAATTATTCAAAAATGCTAATCCTTTATTGTGATTGGACCGCAAGGTAGAGTTTAGTTATTAACTTTATGTCTCTTGACTATTTAAGTTTTCAATTAGCTATTTTCTTTTATCAATAATCTTTGACAATTAATATTGTGTAACTATTGAAGTCTTGCCTTGTATTTGAGATTGTTAAATCTTAAAGCTCCAATTATTTCTTATAGATTCTTTCTAGTTTGTTAATTTCTTTTCTTAATGCTGTTTCTTTTTTATTCAACCTATTATTGTTTTTAAAAATTGGAATTATCCACCATGCTTGTAAACCAACGAAAATAAAAAATAGTACTAAAAGATCGATCGTCCCTGATTCCACTTTAAAAAAATATAAGGATTTTATTATAATGTGCTTTGCTTTCCTTAGTTGAATTTCTTTAAGTAATAACTTTTCTAATTAACTAGCTCAAAAGCTTTTTTATATTTTAAATATCCGCTTTTTTCAATAAATTTAGAAATAACTCTTCTATAGAGGCTTGTAATGAACTAATATCTTATAAGCGGGGCGTGGCGCAGCTTGGTAGCGCGGGTGCTTT
>CAYSSQ010000079.1:0-3225 GCA_964433825.1 uncultured Prochlorococcus sp.
TACCAGTTGCAGTTACAAATATATCTATATCTTTAACAACATCATCTAAAGTAACAACACTATAACCTTCCATTGATGCTTGAAGTGCACAGATTGGATCAACCTCTGCTACTTTAACGATTGCCCCCAGACCTCTTAGGGATTGAGCTGAGCCTTTGCCAACATCGCCAAAGCCTATAACCAACGCAACTTTACCCGCAATCATCACATCTGTTGCTCTCTTGATACTATCAACTAAGGATTCTCTGCATCCATATAAATTATCAAACTTACTCTTAGTGACTGAATCATTTACATTTATTGCAGGAAAAGGTAAATTACCTTCTTTTTGAAGTTGATATAACCTTGCAACACCGGTTGTAGTTTCTTCAGTTACACCAATGATATTAGCTTTTACGCGAGAATAAAAAGTTGAATCTTCTTTTAGTTTATTCTTAATAGAAGTGAATAGAGCGATTTCCTCTTCATTTTGTGGATTATCAAGGACAGACATATCCTTTTCAGCTTTACTACCTAAAATTAAAAGTCCAGTAGCATCTCCTCCATCATCAAGGATCATATTAGGTAAATCATCACCCCAATCCAAAATGTAATGTGTATACTTCCAATACTCATCTAAGGTTTCTCCTTTCTTCGCGTAAACAGGGATATTTCTTTTGGCAATAGCGGCGGCTGCGTGATCTTGTGTAGAGAAAATGTTACATGAAGCCCACTTAACAGTTGCACCTAATTCTACTAAAGTTTCTATTAATACCGCAGTTTGGATAGTCATGTGCAAACTGCCAGCAATCTTTGCCCCTTCTAAAGGTTTTGAAGAATTATACTTTTGTCTTAAGGATATAAGACCTGGCATTTCAGTTTCCGCAATATTAAGTTCTTTTCTCCCAAATTCAGCCAATGAAATATCAGCAACAACATAATTTGGAATAGATATTTTTTTTGAATTAGCAATGGTCATACTTTTGTAGAACTAAACAACTAAACTATAAATGATTTTGTGCAGCAATCGTGTTTCTGAAAAATACTGATGAGACTATTTCTTTCGGCAAAGATTTTGTAAAGAATTTGAGGCCGAAATCAATTGTTATTTTAAAAGGGCCCATAGGAGCTGGCAAAACATCATTCGTTCAGGGCATTGGTCAAGGATTATGCATTAAAGAGTCCATTACAAGTCCAACATTTGCTCTCTCTCACCACTATGAATCTGGATCCATGCATCTAATACATATGGATCTTTATAGAATTGAAAACAACTTATCTGCTAGGGAACTATTTCTAGAAGAAGAGGAAGAATTAGAGTCAACTAATGGAATTTTAGTGATTGAGTGGCCTGAACTTATTGAGCCAATCTTAGAAATCTATTGGGAAATAGAAATTAATTACTCTCATAAGAATGGAAGAGAATTTAATATCTATGAACCAAAATTCTCCAAAAATTTATAAACTAATTTTTCTTCAGGTTGTTGCTCAATTGCACCCTCACCAAAACAAGTTAAAAGACCACAAATACTTGCAAATTTTACATTTTCTTTTATTTTAAAGTTAACTCCTAAATCTTGATCAAAGTAATATCTAGAGATCAAGCCAGCTAAAAAAGCATCGCCTGCGCCTGTTGTATCAATAATTCTAGATGAATGCTTAATTACCTGATTAGACCCTTTTATACCATTTATAATCCAGTTAATAGGATTAGAACCATTCGTAATAATTACATCTGGTTGTTTTGTTAATACTTTCGAAATCGTAGTAGGATCATTTGTATCAAAAAATAAATAGGCCTCTTCACTTGCGAGCTTCAGTATATCAGCATGATTTAAAAAATTTTTTACTTTTTTGACCTGTGCATGTTTATCAATATTGGAATTATCCCAGAAAATTTCCCTCCAGTTAACATCAATAATAACTTTGACTCTAAACTTTTTTGCAAAATCTAAAATATAATATAAGGATTCTGCAGATTTAGTAGAAGCCAATAAATTCGTTCCCGTAACAATATATTTAGTTTTTAAAAATTGCTTTTCTAAATTTTTGATATTATTCATTATCAATAATTTATCTAACATTTCATCAGCGAAAGAATTAGATTTGGTGTTCTCAAATCCAGAGAATGATCTATCCCCAGATTTGTCTCTTATTACCTTCACAATTCTCGTAGAAGATTCTTTAGTAATTTGTAAAAAATCAATATTTATATTTAATTGTCTAAATAGTTTTAAAAATTCACTGCCGAAATCATCATCTCCTAAACAACCAATAAAAGCAGCTGGAACATGAAGTTTTCGCAAGGCACATACAACATTTGCTGGTGCACCTCCCAAGTAATTTTTAAAACTAGAATCTGATTTATTTATAATTTTGTCTATTAAAGCTTCCCCAATACAAATTACTTGCAACTTAGACATAACAATTAAATTACTTTAATCAAACTACAATAATTAACCATATGCAATTATTTGATTTATCAATTAACTTAAAAGTGTATTTTAATTTTAATGATTAGCAAAGTTAACAATTTATGGAAGTGGAAAGATTGGGACATATCATGGTCTTTATCAAAAAATCTATTAAATGAATCTGATACCAACATTCTCTTAATTCATGGTTTTGGAGCCTCAAAAAATCACTGGAGAAATAACCAGAATTTTTTAGGAACTTATTTCAATTGCTATGCAATAGATTTATTAGGCTTTGGAGAAAGTAGTCAGCCAGGTGCAACTTTAGATTATGAATTTCCAAAAGATAATGAAGTTAAATATTGCTTTGATTTATGGGCGAATCAAATTACAGATTTTTGTGATGAAATAATTAAAGGGCCAGTCTTTTTGATTGGGAACTCTATTGGTGGAATTGTTTCATTAAAATCAGGAGAAATTTTAAAAAGTAATTGTGAAGGTTTAATTTTAATAGATTGTGCTCAAAGAACTATGGATGATAAAAGGTTGAAAAAAAATGACATTTTAATGCATTTATTAAGGCCATTAATAAAAACTGTTGTAAGCAAAAGATTTATTAGTCAAAATCTTTTTAATAGAGCTGCTAATCCTACTACTATTAAAAAAATACTTAAACAAGCTTATCCCTCTGGAAACAATGTCAATGATGAGTTAATTGAAATTCTGTATAAACCTTCTCAAAGAAGTGGCTCTGCAGAAGCTTTTCGTGGTTTTATAAATTTATTTGATGATTATTTAGCTACAGATTTATTTAAAAAAATTCAAAGTGATA
>CAYSSQ010000080.1:0-3223 GCA_964433825.1 uncultured Prochlorococcus sp.
GGATGAAGAAATATTCCTTTTTTTTGTAGTACTTTTTGTTGAATCAAAGTTATTAATTGATAAATTTCTTCAGATGTAGCATTTCCATTATTAACTATGAAATTCGAATGCATATTAGATATTTGAGCACCGCCAATTGAAAATCCTTTTAAACCTACGTCTTCAATAAGTTTTCCAGCATAATTATCTTTTGGATTTTTAAATACACTTCCAAAACTTGGAAGATGATATGGTTGAGTCTTAGTTTTCTTTTTAAGATTTTTTTTGGTTTGATCTGTGATTTTTTTAATATCCTTATTTGGCTTAAAAATAAAATTGGCTGATAGTATTATTAAATTATTTGTCTGAAATGAACTCAATCTATATTGAAAATTAAGAGTTTTCTTATCTAATGTATAAACTGATAAATTGTTTATATTAAAGACTTGAATAGATAACAAATATTTTGAAACCCATAGTTTACCAGAGCCTGCATTCATAAAAACTGCGCCCCCAATCGTTCCTGGAATTCCTATAAGCCATTCCCCACCCTCACATCCATTTTGAGCAAGTAAATTTGCCATTACTGGCAACATAACACCACATTCAGCTTCTACTAAACCTGAGAGTCGATTGATTTTAATCGTTTTTAATTTTCTAGTGCTTATTGTTAAACCCTTATGGAAAGCATTTTTAATTAGTAGATTTGAGCCGGCTCCAATAATTCTATATCTTAAATTTTTTAATTTAACCCATTTTAAATATTCTATTAATTCAGATATATCTTTTGGTTCTGCAAAAAATTCTGTGCAACCTCCAACTTTTATTGTTGTATAGTTTTGTAGATTTATATTATTTTTTACTTTTATAATTTCCATACAAATATTATTTGGTCTGTAATAAGGACCATAAATTGTGACAATCACCTGCACCCATATTTAATATTAAATCTCCTTTATTTGTTATATTTAAAAATTGTTTAGCTACTTCATAGTTATTATTTAAGAATATTACATTTTTATTAATTTTATAAATTTCATTAGCAATGAATTGAGAATTTATATTATTTATATTTTTCTCTCCAGCTCCAAAAATATTAGTTATAATTATGTAGTCGGCTTTGGAAAGTTCCTTAATAAATTGATATAAAAATTTATTAATTCTGCTATATCTATGAGGTTGAAAAATTACAACTAGTCTATTTATATTATTATTTCTTTTTTTTATAAATAACCTAGCTAAATTAATAGTTGCTTTAACTTCATTAGGGTGATGTCCGTAATCATCAATTATTTTCCTGCCTAAGATTTCACCTCTTAAGTCAAATCTTTTATTTGGTAATTGTAAAGACTGTATATTTTTAATAATGAAATTAATGTCTATATTTATGATTCTGCAAGCAGAAATTGCTGCTGTTATGTTTGATAGATTATGTATCCCGGGGATAGGAATATTAAGCCTTGTAATTGCTTTTCCATCTTCGTAATAGTCTGCAATTGTATATTCTGAATCAAATGTTTTTGGAATCATTGCAAAATTTATATTTTTTGTTTCCTGAATAGACCATTTATAATCTGAAGTAATATTTTCTCTTGTGGTTTTACAATCATAATTTGTTAATAATTTATTTGAATTTGATCCAAATTTATTAAATTTTTTGATGAGTTCTTTTATATTTGAGTAATAATCACAGTGATCAAAATCAATATTATTGATAATTCCTAGGTAAGGGCTATATCTAAATGTAGTACCATCTGATTCATCAATTTCTGCTACTAAGTACCTGCTATTTTTTATTATTGTATTTGACTTATATTTTGGTATGATACCACCGATTATAGATGAGGTATTTTTTGTGCATAAGTCTATTAAAGTTGTTAAAAAAGTACTTGTAGAAGTCTTGCCATGCGATCCTGCAACAGCTATTGATACAAAAGACTCCATTATTAACGATAGGATTTCTGATCTATGCTTGATCGAAAGTTTTTTATCAATACAATAATTTAATTCCTTGTTTTCATTGTCTATTGCAGAACTTATAACGATTGTAATTTTTTTAAGATTGAATTTTTTCTCGAGCAGATCAATATTTTGAGGTTGTTGGGAGTCAAATACAAATCCACCTTTATGCCTAATTTCTTTTAATCGATCATTTAGGGTAATGTCTGAACCTGAAACTGAAAAGCCCTTGTTCAATAAAACTAAAGCAATTCCTGACATACCAATACCACCTAAACCTATAAAGTGATAATGATCTTGATTTAACAATTTATTAAAAATAATTCTTTAAACTTCAGATTTAAGATAACTTCCAAAAAACTTTTTGGCTTTTAAATTTTACAAATATGGAACTTTATAAGAATTTGAATTAATACAATTATCGTTTTTTTGCTTAACAAAACAAAAAATACTTACAATATTGAAAATTATTCATTATGATCAGCAGCTTAGGTTCCATTTAGAAATTATTTTATGACTTTGCGAGTTGCGATTAATGGGTTCGGTAGAATCGGTAGAAATTTCATGCGTTGTTGGCTTAGCCGAGGCGCATATACAAATATTGAAGTTGTTGGTATTAACGTTACCTCTGACCCAAAAACAAATGCTCATCTCCTTAAGTATGATTCCGTTTTGGGTGCTCTGGAAGATGTAGATATTAAATACACAGACGATACTTTTATTATCAACAATAAAACCATCAAATGCTTTTCAGATAGAAATATTTTGAATTTACCTTGGAAGGATTGGGGTGTTGATTTGGTTATTGAGTCTACAGGTGTATTTAATACAGATGTCGCAGCTAGTAAACATCTCGAAGTTGGAGCAAAGAAGGTAATATTAACTGCTCCTGGAAAAGGTGATGGTGTTGGTACTTATGTTGTTGGAGTTAATGCTGATACATATAATCACAATGATTTTGATATTTTGAGTAATGCAAGTTGTACAACAAATTGCCTGGCCCCAGTTGTAAAAGTTCTTGACCAAAACTTTGGTATTAATAAAGGATTAATGACAACTATTCATAGTTATACAGGTGATCAAAGGATTTTGGATAATAGTCATAGAGATCTTAGAAGAGCTAGAGCTGCAGCTACTAATATTGTTCCTACTTCTACTGGTGCTGCAAAAGCTGTAGCTTTGGTTTATCCAGAAATGAAAGGTAAATTAACTGGAATTGCTATGCGAGTTCCTACTCCAAATGTCTCTGCTGTTGATTTTGTTTTTGAATCCTCTAGAGCCGTTA
>CAYSSQ010000081.1:0-3220 GCA_964433825.1 uncultured Prochlorococcus sp.
GTTTACTCAGGAAGACATTACAATACTGATAGGAATGTATTTAAACGTTTCGCTGTAGAAACAGGTATAAAAGTAAGACTTATAGAGGCAGCAGGAATATCTCTTATAGAGAGACTTAAAAGAGAAGGAGAAAATTCTCAAGCTGATGTAATTTTATTGGTGGATGCAGCAAGAATAACTAATGCTGCAAGAGAAAATTTACTTCAACCAATAAATTCTGTAAGCCTAAACAATGATGTTCCCGCGAGTTTGAGAGATCCAGATAATAAATGGTACGCTCTAACAAGAAGAGTAAGAGTTCTCGTCGCTAATCCAAAAGTTGTTGATATTAATAAGATTAAGGATTATACAGATTTAGCAGATCCCGCATTTAAAGGAAAAGTTTGTTTGAGGAATAGAAAAAGCCCATACAATCAATCTTTAGTCGCTAATCAAATAGCTAATAAGGGAGATAAAGCTACTAAAGATTGGCTTAATGGAATGATTGCAAATGTTTCGCAACCATTTTTCCCTGGAGATATAGCAATTGTGAGAGCTGTTGCTAAGAAGAAATGCGGAGTTGGAATAGTTAATCATTATTATGTAGCGAGAATGCTTGCTGGAGTAAATGGAAGAAGAGATGCTTTATATGCAAAAAGAGTGAATGTACTTACTCCTAATCCTGCGCATGTAAATATTAGTGCTGGAGGAGTTGCAAAATACTCAAGAAATAAATCAGAGGCTATTAAATTGCTTGAGTTTTTAGCTTCACCAAAAGGAAGTAAAGGAATTGCTGCTCCAACCTTTGAACATCCTTTAAAAGAAGTTAATCAAAATCCTATTGTTAAGAACTTTGGTGGCTTTACACCTGATAATGTCACAGTAGAACAGCTTGGAGAATTTAACTCTCAGGCAGTTAGATTGATGAAAAGTTCAGGTTGGGATTAGTTTAATATACTAATAGATTTAAAAACTATTATTTACTAAATTATTTTTTACAGGGAAGTTGGTTTAGTGGCTTAAAGCGAACGATTTGAAATCGTTTGATTCGGTAAACTGTTGAAGGGTTAGAATACCAACCTTATTTCTTTATGTTTGATTAAAATTTTATATATGAATTAAATTATAAATACTATGTCAAAAGGTTTTGGATCTGGATCATGTAAAAAAAATATTAAACAAGAAAATTTAAGTTCATAGATAAACAAGAATGTTATTTATGTGAGAACATTTAAGTATAAAATTTGACAATTAAAACGAAAATGATTATCATTTCATAGTACATGATATTTGTGTGAGGCAAATTATGAATTTATTCCAGTCTTTACTGGTAGCTCCTGCAGCTTTGGGTTTATTATCGCCCGTAGGTATCAATGCTGCTGAATTAAATCTTGGAGATATTTCAAGATACTCTGATGATAATGTTGAGAATATATCAAATTTCTCTGAAGTTTTTCCAAGCGATTGGTCTTATCAAGCAATAAGAGATGTTGTTACCTCTCGTAATTGCGCTAATCTAATTCCCTCTGGCTCTATTTCTAGATTTGAAGCTGCAGCAATTATTAATTCTTGTCTAAAGGATTTTGCTCAAATAACTGATCAAGAAAAAAGACTTATTGATGAATTTAATCCTGAGCTTGCAGTTATCAGATCTCGTGTTGATAGTATAGATTCTCGCTTTACTGAATTTGAAGCAAGTAGTTTTTCTAATACAACGGTTGCATCATTCTCTGCTGATTTTGCTATTGGTGCCGTTGATGGAAATACAGTGTCAGAAACCACCAGAAAAGCTGATAGTAACGGTTTTTTAAAAGAATCTGAAAGTACAAGTAAGGCTGAAGCACTTGGTTTTGACTACAAATATGAAGTTGCTTTAACGACTAGTTTTACAGGTAAAGATTCATTGGATGTGGTTTTAGCCGCTGGTGTCGGAACTTTATCAGAATTTGATTTAAGTCAAGATGGGGGTAGTTCTTTAGTTGTAGATGGTATCTCTTATACGTTACCTTTAGGTGATAAAACAACCGCATTTGTCAGTCATGGTGTTGAAGGAAGTGCCCTTTTTAATACAGCTTGCGTATACGAGGGACCATCTGATACTTTAAGCAGCTGTGGTAACGTCTCCTCTGCGTTAGATGAAGATGTAAATACTTCTGCCGGTGCAACTTATGATTTTGGGAATGGCTTTACAGCTTCTATAGGTTATGAGGGACAAGGTGATTCAACCGCTGGACTTGCTACTAAACAGGGCTTAGATGCTTATGCCGGGCAATTATCTTACGCGACTGATACCTACGGTGTATCTATAACCGGCGCCAGGATAGAAACAAGTGAAACTGAAGATGACACATTCACTGCCTTAAATGCTTTTTTCAGTCCGGAGGAAGGAGGAATTCCCTCAATAAGTGTTGGTTATGAGTGGGGTGTTGATGGGAGTGCAGCTTCTACTGATGAAAAAACATCATCATATTTTGTAGGTCTTCAATGGGATGAACTAGGTGAAGGTGTTTTTGGAATTGCCGCTGGAACTCATACTCCAAAAACCGAAAATGGTGATGAGCTCATGATGTATGAAGCTTACTATTCTTATCCCATAAATGATGGAATGACCGTCACTCCATTGATATATACAAAAGATATGTCTACTGGAACTGATGATCAAACTGGAATAATGGTTAAAACATCATTTAGTTTCTAAATTGATCTGATCAGTTAAATCTTGTAAAAATCAAAGACCTCCAGAGAGGTCTTTTTTTATAAAATAAATTTTCACTATTAATTCATTCGTAAATGTAATTAATAAAAGTGAGAGCAAACTTAAATAATGATTTAAAAAAAATGTTATTTTTGTAATATATTTATTAAATTTATTAGTAGGAAAGGTTGCTGAGTGGTTTAAAGCAAACAATTCGAAATCGTTTGACAGGTTAAACTGTTCGTAGGTTCGAATCTCACCCTTTTCGTTTTTGTTTATTAATCTGTAGATATTATTTAATGGATATTCCTTCAAAAATAATTTAATAAGGCTGCATATTTCTTGAAAATGAAGTGAATATTTTTCTTATAGTTAGTCAAATTTCAAGAATCATTGATATTTATCTGAAAGAAATCTAAAAAGATTTTTTAGGTTCTTATTTTAATGTAAATATTCATAAATTATAGTTAGAAGTATTTTTTTACCAAAAGGGATCAGTTGTAAATTCAATATTAAGATAATGATTATTTTTAAATTCAATATTTT
>CAYSSQ010000082.1:0-3219 GCA_964433825.1 uncultured Prochlorococcus sp.
ACAGCATCTATACTATTTTTATAAATATCTTTAAAGCCTAATTCTTCAGCAGTCAAAGATCTATCAATATTAATTTTAGTTCCTGCTAATGCTGCTGAACCTAAAGGAGAAATATTTACTCTTCCTCGAACTTCCTGAAATCGATCCTTATCGCGCTGTAACATTTCGACATAAGCTAATAGATGATGGGCCAAAGATAAAGGCTGAGCTCTTTGTAGATGTGTATAGCCAGGGATTAGCGTTTTTAAATTAGATTCAGCTTTTATATAAATCGCCCTTTGAAGTTGAAAAAGCAAAAGATCAATATTATCTATTTCTTTTCTTAACCATAGCCTAATATCAGTGCCTACCTGATCATTTCTGCTCCTACCGGTATGTAGTTTTTTTCCTACGTTACCAATTAAATCTATTAATTTTTGTTCTATAAAATAATGTATATCCTCTGAGGGATATTTAGGTTCTAGATTACCTAGTAAAAATTTTTCTTTGATTTGTTTTAACCCATTTATTATCTCTTCAGAATCTGAATTTGAAATAATATTTTGGCTCCCTAACATACGTGCATGTGCTATTGAACAATTAATATCTTCTAATATTAATTTTTTATCAAAATCAATTGAAGAGTTAAATCTTTCAATGAAAGGATCAAGAGTCTCTTCAAATCTATTACTCCAAACTTTGGCCATTTAATATAAATTTACATATATCTAATAAAGCATTATTTTTAAATCCTGCCAAAAATAAAATTACTCTAATTTAAAAATTACAACAGAAGCATCATCATCTAAAGGTCTATTCTTTCCTGAATAATTGTAAAGACTTCTAAAAATATGATTTAAGATTTCTTGAGAACAAAGGTGCTTTTTGCATAAATTTGAAAAATTATTTATTAAATTAGCTTCTCCATATCTTTCGCCCAATTTATTTGAAGTTTCAGTTATTCCATCCGTATAGTACAAAATCACATCAGATTTATTCAATTTTATTTCTCCACATTGATATTCTGCATTCTTCTGCAATCCCAAAACAAAACCTTCGGCATCAAGTCTGATAACTTTCTGCTGTGAATTCTTCCACATCAAAGGAGGATTATGAGCAGCATTAGCGTATCTTAATCTTTTGGTCCTTGGATCATAATCAGAATAAAATAAAGTTACAAATCTATGAGATTGATCTAAATCATACATTGCTAATTGATTCAAATCATGCAAAATCCTATCAGGAGGTAATCCAGTAAGAACCTCTGCTCTAAGCATTCCTCTAAGCATAGTCATTAATAAACCTGCAGGGATACCCTTACCCATTACATCACCAATAACCAGTGCCCATCTTCCCTTTTGCCTGATTTTTTCTTCAGTATTAGGCTTGATAGACATAAAGTCATAATAATCTCCGCCTAATTGCAAAGCTGGCCTACAATGCGCAGCTAAATCAACCTGATAAATTTTTGGACAATAATCTGGAAGTAACCTTGATTGAATCTCCGCTCCACTAGCAATCTCTCGATCTACATTCTCATGTTTTTTATTTTTCTGAAGAAGTAAGTAATTTTCAATCCCAACTGCTAAGATATCAACTAAAAAATTTATATTTCTCGAATCTAAATCAGATATATTAGTTCCTGTTTTTTTAGCAAAAACATAATAAAACCCTCTACATTTTCCTCTGGAAACTATTTTATTTGAATTGACCTGCAAATTAGAAAATTTATCACTTAGATATCTGTCAAGAATACTAATATCTTTTATTTTAAAGCTCTTAAGAAGAGAAGATTTAGATAAAAAATCTATTATTTCAGATTCAATATTTTTGTTTTCTACACTACAAGAACAAAATATATTATCTAACCAAATATTTCCATTCTCATCAAGTGGGATTAACAAAGAAAATTCTTGTTGAAAAAGATATTTTGAAGTTAAAAATATATACTCCAAGAATCTTTTTAGACTAGAAAACAACTTCAAATAATAAGCAAGAGATGTTGCTATTTCTCCAAATTTATTTTCTTCAGACAACATATTTTTACTATAACAATTATGGTTGTCGTAATTGATTTTATTTAAAGATAATTTTTGCTGTCGATTTCTATTCAAAACTTAGCCAAATAATAAAATAGTTCTAACATTAATAAATTCTAAATATGAAATTATTAATTATTTTTTTATCTATCGGCAAGTAGTGCTTCTATAAATTCAAAGCTATTAAAAGGTCTTAAATCTCTTATACCCTCTCCAGCTCCAATGAATCTAATTGGAAGATTAACTTCCTGTGAAACTGCAAGAGAAACGCCGCCTCGAGAGGTCCCATCTAATTTAGTAATAATAGCTCCTGATAATGCTGCAGACCTAGAAAATCCTTTAGCCTGTTTTAATCCATTTTGTCCTTGACTAGCATCAAGCACTAACAAAGATTCAATATTTGCATTAGGTACTTTTTTATCAATTATTTTTCTTATCTTGTTCAATTCATCCATAAGATTATTTTTATTTTGTAATCTCCCAGCCGTATCTACTAATAATAATTCTGTATCTCTTTTTATAGCTGAACTTATAGCATCGAAGACAACTGCCGCAGGGTCAGCATTTTGCGATTGATTAGATATCACATCAACCCCACTTCTTTCTCCCCAAATATTAAGTTGTTCGACTGCTGCGGCTCTAAAAGTATCTGCTGCCGCAATTAAAGTTTTGAATTTACTCCTAATTGATAGATGTGCCAACTTCCCTAAAGTTGTCGTTTTACCAACTCCATTAACTCCAACTATTAACCAAATATTTAATTTCCCCTTTTCCGGCACAAGAATATTTTTTCCAGATTTTTGAATAGGATCTTCAAGTATCGCTCTCAATTCTTGTTTTAAAAATTTTATACCTTCTTCTCCACCAACAACTTCCTCGTTTAACTTCTTTCTTAAAGCATTAATAACTTTATCTGTAGAATCTATTCCTGCATCAGCTCTTAATAATAAAGTTTCTAAATCATCTAAAGCTTCTGGAGTTAATGGATCATCACCCAGCTTATCCAATAAATCCGTAACGAAGCCCTTCCTAGTTTCCTCAAGTCCTTTTCTTAATCTACTTAACCAATCAATTTCATCTATTGAAATCTTTTTAGGATCTTTACCTTGTGCCTTTAAAATCATTGCAGACCAAGTAAATTCTTCATCAAAATTACCTAACTGAGGTTCAAGATCATTTATTACATTTTTTTCTAATTCCT
>CAYSSQ010000083.1:0-3196 GCA_964433825.1 uncultured Prochlorococcus sp.
GTAGACTTTGAATCTTTAGGAGATTCAGTTTTTGAAGATGATAGAAAAGATTTAATGGGAAAACATCCATTTGATTTAAAGTCAAATCAAAATGCTGTGATACTTCTTGTGAATAGTAACTTTGGATGTGGTTCTAGTAGAGAACATGCACCTCAAGCACTAATGCGTTGGGGGATAAAGGCAATTATTGGAGAAAGTTTTGCAGAGATTTTTTATAGCAATTGCATTGCAATTGGAATACCGTGTTTTACTTTGGCAAAAACAGATATTAAACCTCTACAGGCAAGATCAGAATCAGGAAATTTATTTTTTGAAATTGATATTAAAAATAGTATGGCAATAGAAGGATCTACGAAACACAAGTTGGAGTTAAAAGAATCTTCAAAAAATATGTTTTTGTCAGGGGAATGGGATGCTACATCAACACTTTTAAGTAACATTAAGTTGATAGAAAGCAAAATAGATAATTTACCTTATATAAATTTCAATAATTAATTACTTAAATCCATTTAAAGTAAAATTTATCCCTCCAGCTTGATCATGTGGTTGATAAAAAATGCCGAAACTATATGATCTTTTTTTGAAATTGATTCCAATTTTTGAATAAATAAATTCCCCATAACGATCTGAATCTTTGTCTAAATTTAATGTACCTTGAGTTTCAATTAAAAAGGAGCCAACTAGATGTTGATCAAAGTTAAAATCAATTGTAAAACTTTCTGATACTTGATCAAATTTAAAGATACTTTTGCCACTTTTTAACCTATAAAAGGGTAAAGCAGCTATACGTGTATAATCAAAAAAATCTTTCTTGAAATTACCTATTACAATTTCTGGACCTAAACCAACTCCTAAATATTTTTGAGAATTACTATCTTTATATAAACTATAATTTACAGAAATCTTTGAGTTTACAAACACCCCTTGTTTGATTGGTTCTGGAATATATTCAAATGATTTATCAACAGATATAGAATCAATCTTTTTTTCATATACAGGCAATTTTTGATTGATGTGATAAGTAACATTTCCTTTATAGCTTTCAGCAAAATCAGAAGTAGTTAATCCCTCAGCTTTATAATTTCCAATGCCAAAATTAATAACTTGATTTTTTTCAACTGAACCATCCTTCCAAGAAGTAGTTTTATCTAATTGCAAACCATATGCACTATAAATTTCTGATTCTCCAATTGAACCATTCCAAATTCTCTCTCTATATGCTCCAAATATTCTATTAATAAATGCGGTATTAAATAAATTTATTTCTTTATTTAACTCTGCTCTTGTTCTAACAGCATTTGAAAACTTTTCTAAATCAAAAGAATTAAATTTCTTTGTTATTTTTAAATCCCAATTTTGTATTTTTCCTGTAATAGAAGAATTTAAAGCAAAATAATCTGATAGAGAGGTATTCCTTTCAATTCTAGGAGAATTTAATGAATAATTTTTTTGAACAAAACTTTTTGTCTTCCCCTTTAAAGCCCTTTCCAGCAGAAATTGAGGCTCAATTGTTAAAAATAAATCTTTTTTAATCTTTCTTGAATCAAGCTTTCTTCCAATAAAATATCCATCTTTATTAATTTTGTCATAGCCAATATTCCATCTATTTTCAAAATCAAAAGCAGAGCTATTTCCCGACTTTTTCGAAATTGTACGATCACCAATCCAGAAGGGAATAATTATTTTATCTTGCAAGATTAAATAATTTATTTTTGATTTAAACTTTAATTTTTCTTTGTAAGGATAAACTTTAAGTTCATTAAATTGAAATTTAATTTGATTAGTTTCAATCAAATCATTAGTTAAAAATGCTTTTTTAGATGTCCATTGACTTTTATCAACTTTCAAGTAATCTGCAGAAAAAATCCAATTTGTAACTTTATCAGGGGTAAAAACAACCTTGTCTTTTTGTAATCTATTATTAGTAGATAAAAGATTTTTATAAATACTTTTTGAGTTAAAATTAAAATCTGAAATTATGGACTCAGAATTAATTAATCCTTTAACATTTGTAAAATAACCTTTCTTTTTATCAAAATCATATTCAACTACATCTGCTTGCAAAATTTGATTATTAATCTTCAACTCGATATTCCCCTCAGCTTTAGCTAATTTAGTTTTTTTGTTATATACAAGTCTATCTGCATATAAAATATAATCTTTAAATTTAACTACTACATCACCATCAGCATATAAAGTATTATTTTTTTCTGATTGTACTTTTGATTCAATTAATAGCTCGTTAATAACAATATTTAAATTTTTATCAATATTTTTTTTCTGAATATATTCAATACTATTACTTTTATTAGTATCAGAATTTGATAATAATTGATCTATCTGATAAATTTTTAAATTTTGAAGATTACTTATTTTACTAAATATATCACTTTTATTAATTACAAAAGAGTTTTCCAGATTTGATGCATATACATCACCTGGATTAATAAATATATTTGGAAAAGTTAAACAAATTAATATTATTTTTTGAATTTGAAAACTATTCAAGATATTTTATTCATTAAATTAAAAAAATTTAATCTTGGGGGCTTTCTAAATCTTTCCTGTTAGGTGTTCTTGTAGGGTCACTAGCAAGAAATCCAAATAGGAATATACCTACGAAAAAGAATACAATCGTATAGACAGAAATTTTAAGAGCAAGCATGAAATTAACAGTTCTTCTGATTTATTTTATTAAATTTATATTTAATTGAAGAGAAAATGGTTAAATTGTGAAATTTTGGTAAATTTTGAAATACTTTTAACTTTTAAAGTATTATTTTTAATCATCGTGTTCATCCCAAGGATCTGTTAATTTAGCAGATTTTGGTCCAAATGCTCTAAAAAATCCAAAAGCTGTAAGTCCAATCAAAATTATAAAAAGAGATACACCTATCGAAATAGCAGGATCAATTGTAGATGATAAAGATTGCATCAATTTTGATAAGTTTGTAAACAAAATATGTTAAACATCTAATACAATAACGAAATAATCTTGAATTTAGGAAATTTTTCACTATGGGACAAAAAACTGCATTAGGAAGTTTATTAAAAGCGATTGGTAATTCTGGCCAAGGTAAAGTTGTACCTGGTTGGGGAGCAGTACCTGTGATGACAGTAATTGGTGTCTTTCTTTTAATCTTCCTAGTTATTCTTCTTCAGATCTACAACCAATCATTACTTTTACAAGGATTTT
>CAYSSQ010000084.1:0-3196 GCA_964433825.1 uncultured Prochlorococcus sp.
TAAGACAATCTAAACATCCAGATAAAATTTTATTAGTAATAAGATCATTAAATCTCGCAATTACTATTCCTACTTTTAAAGATGAAGCATCAGTAAAAGAACCTTCATAAATAGTCATTTAAATTTTGTGATTATTAATAGCCTCTCATGTAAAGGTGATAAGTTCAAACGAGGGAAGAAACTATACCGGTAACAAATACTAAAACAACCCAAACTGCAGCAATTGAATATATTTTTCTTCTGCTTTCTTTTTGACCCTCTTCAGTGGAAGGTTGCGTAACGTATAAAACTGGAACACCTATTACTGCTATAAGTGATGAAAACAAAAGAGCGTTGACAAAGAAAAAATTTACAGCCTGCATGAATAATACTTTATATGTATGGATAATATAATCTCACAAAAAAAGCATTTTTGAGAGAAAATTTACATACTCTTACCGAGTTGTAAAATGCAAAATTCATTTTCCTCTCTAATATCTAATAAGTATTTAATTCAAAAATGTCAAGTGATGAGCTAATCCAGAAAAGTTTATTTGGGAGTGATTCTAATCTTATAAATAAAAATAATGGCAATTTTGAGGCTAAAGAGTTAACCAATGAAGCTCTAACTAAAGACTCTAAAGAAAGACCAAGAGAAAGGAAACACAATAATACAGTTACGAATTCTTCAAAAGATGGCCAAATTCTCTCTGAAAAAGAAAAATTAATTATTGAGAGTTCGCATAGTATAAAGACAGTAAATAAAGAGAAGCTACCGCCAGTATTAAAACATTATGTCAGTTTAAAAGAAGAAAATATTAATTATTTTCTTCTATACAGATTAGGAGATTTTTTTGAATGTTTCTTTGAAGACGCTATTGATATGTCTCAAATACTTGAAATAACATTAACAAGTAAAGATGGAGGGAAAGAGATAGGAAAAGTTCCAATGGCTGGAATACCTCATCATGCTTTAGAAAGATATTGCTCTGAATTAATTAAAAAAAATCACTCTGTAGTTATTTGCGATCAATTAGAAAAAAGTAATGGAGATTATACTACTCCACTCAAAAGGGCAATCACCAGAATTATTACACCAGGAACAATAATAGAGGAGGGCATGTTAATTGCTAAAAGAAATAATTGGATTACCGCTGTAAAGATAGAGGAAGAGAAAAATACAAACGAGATTAATTGGGGTATTTCAAGAGCTGATGTAAGTACTGGCGAATTAATAACTTTACAAGGCAGCATAATCCACAAACTTTGTGACGAAATTATTAAGCTAGAAGCCTCAGAGATTATAGTGAGTAGTGAAGAAGAAAAAAATTTATTAATTAACCACAATAATAATCTGAAATGTACAGTTACTCAAAAAACTTTTTTTAGTAATAAAGAAGCCAGCAAAATAATAAAAGATTATTTTAAAGTTCAATCTTTAGAGGGATTAGGATTGAGATATCTTTCATATGCGACTAAATCTCTAGGTGGATTATTACACTACTTAAAAAAAATTAACCCGATAGATTGCGATACTAATTCTTCTACAAAAATTTCTCTAGATTTACCTATTATAAAATTTCCAAATGATAGTTTAATTATAGATTATCAGACCAAAAAAAATCTAGAAATAACTCAAACTCAAAGAGACAATAACTACGTAGGTTCACTTCTCTGGAGTATCGATAGAACGTACACTGCTATGGGTGCAAGATGTTTGAGAAAATGGATTGAATTCCCGCTCTTAAAAATCGAAGATATCCATAAAAGACAAAATGTAATAACAAATTTCATTGATTCAAAAAAATTAAGAATCGAGACTCAAAATCTTCTTAGAGCAATGGGAGATCTAGAAAGACTTTCTGGCAGAGCATGTGCTGGACAAGCCAGTGCCCGCGATTTAATTGCCATTTCTGATGGTCTAAAAAAACTACCTAGACTGAGAAGAATCATTCAATCATTTGAATATGTCTTGCCTAATTGGATTGAAGCCCTTAAACAACCGAATAATGTATTATTGGATCTTGCCGATAAGATAAGTGATACTCTCATTGAGAATCCTCCATTAAATATCAGTGAAGGGGGATTAATTCATGATGGTGTAGATAACATCTTAGATGGCTTAAGAAATATCATTGATGATTATAGTAATTGGTTACAAAATGAAGAATTAAAAGAGAGAGAAATTAGTAAGATTACAAATTTGAAAATACAATTTCATAGAACATTTGGTTATTACATTTCAATCAATAAATCAAAAGTAAATATGGCTCCAAAACATTGGATCAAAAGACAGACTTTAACTAATGAGGAAAGATATATAACTACATCAATTAAATCTCAGGAGAGCAAGATCTTTCAAGTCAAGAATCGTGTTGCAATGAGAGAATATGAAATATTTAGCAAAATAAGGAATTTAACTGGAGAGAAGACTAAAGAGATAAGAGCAATCGCAAGAGCTATCGCTAGTCTTGATGCACTACTTGGATTATCTCTTGCATCAATAGAAAATGACTATACCAAACCAAAAGTGATTTCAATTGATAATAAAATTACCGAAACAGATACAAATCTTGAAGGCGGAAGAAACCCTATAGTTGAGCAACTACTTGATGACAGTAAATTCGTACCAAATGATATCTTATTCAATCAGAATCAAAAATTAATAATATTATCCGGTCCAAACGCAAGTGGAAAAAGCTGCTTTATTAGACAGATTGGACTTATTCAAATTCTTGCACAAATAGGGTGCTTTGTCCCTGCAAAAAAAGCCCTAATCAAAGTTGTTGATAGGATATTTACCAGAGTAGGGGCAGTAGACGATCAATCAACAGGTCAATCAACCTTTATGGTAGAGATGGCTGAAACAGCATCAATTTTAAATCAAGCAACGCAAAATTCATTAGTTCTTCTTGATGAGATTGGTAGAGGAACATCTACCTTTGATGGCTTATCTATTGCATGGTCTGTAAGCGAATATCTAGCAAAGGAGATTTCATGTAAAAGTATTTTCGCGACACACTATCATGAGTTGAATTATTTGAAAAATTCATTGAAAAATGTTTCAAACTTTCAAGTCACTGTCAGACAATTAGAGGATACATTAGACTTCTGCCACAAAATTGAAAAAGGAGGTTCTAATAAAAGTTATGGTATTGAAGCTGCGAAGTTAGCTGGTGTTCCTTTACAAGTAATAAAAAAAGCTCAAAATATTTTA
>CAYSSQ010000085.1:0-3183 GCA_964433825.1 uncultured Prochlorococcus sp.
TAGAAAACCTGCAACTCCAAATAACAATTTTGACAGATATGAACCAGAAGCCTCTACATCTTATGCTCCATACAGAATTTTTAACTTGGGCAATAGTAAATCTATTGAATTGATGCAATTCATTAGTTGTCTTGAGGAGGTTATGGGTATGGAGGCTATTAAAGAATATCTCCCCATGCAGCCAGGAGATGTTAAGGAGACCGCTGCTGATACCTCAAGACTGGAAGAATGGATTAATTTTTCACCTAATACTTCATTAAAAAAGGGTATAAAAGAATTTACAGATTGGTTCAATAATTACTATAAAATAAATGATTAATTAAAAACTTTTTTATATTTAAAATTTAAGAATTTAAAACTATCTATACAACTTTCTTCAATAGTCTTTTTGGGTACCCAATCCAGTAATTTTAAAGCAAATCTGTTATCAGCTACAACAAATGAGGCATCACCATCCCTTCTATTAGCGAACTTAAATGGTATTTCTATATTGTTTACCTCTGAATATTTTTTTACAATTTCAAGAACACTGAAACCTTGTCCTGTTCCAATATTTACAGAATTAAACTGTGGAGAATTTTTCTTTAGAAACATCAAGGAAGCAAAGTGAGCATCTGATAGATCCATGACATGTATATAGTCCCTTACGCAGGTTCCATCTTTTGTAGGCCAATCATTTCCATATATATAAAGATTATTCATTTCCCCAGAAATTACTTTTCCTAACGTTGGGAAAAGGTTTGATGGCTTTCCTAATGGATCTTCACCTATTAATCCTGATTCATGAGCCCCTACTGGATTAAAATATCTTAAATTTATTATTTTCCATTTTTCTCGATCACTCAGATATAGATCTCTAAGTATTTTTTCTATAGTGATTTTTGTATTACCATAGGGATTAATAGGATCCTTAAAAGAATCTTCAGTTATTTTTTCTTTATCAACAGGTTTATAAATAGTAGCACTACTACTAAAAACAATTGAATTACAATTAAACTTATTCATTGATAATAGTAAGCTTAATGTAGAATTAACATTCCACTCCCAATACTCTAATGGTTTAATGATGGAATCTGATACAGACTTTAAACCTGCAAAATGTATAACTGAATCAATGGGATTATTGAGAGAAATTTGTTTTTGGAAAACAGAATTCAACCACTCATTATTTCTTAAATCACCCTTAAGGAAGGAAATATTACCAACTTGAGAATTATCAAATTTACCTATTACTTTTTTTATTTTTTCGTAATTATCTCTGCAACTATTAACCAGAGAATCAATTATTAAAACATCTAAACCATTATTCAATAAACTTATACAAGTGTGACTTCCAATAAAACCAAGCCCACCAGTAACTAACACTAAAGACAAATCATTAAAAATAATTTATTTAATTATATATCCTTACTATTGAAGAAATTAATATGATACATTTTTATTAATTTAAATAAAATAATTGTATATTTTATTATGAAAGTTTAAAAGTGATTTAATTCAAAAATTTAATCATATCACTAATATATAATTTTAAAAAAAGTAAGATTTGATGAGTTTAAATAAAATCAAAAACAGCAAAAAAGTTGCACTAATTACTGGAATTACCGGACAAGATGGAAGTTATTTAGCAGAATTTCTACTCTCAAAATCTTATGAAGTTCATGGCATAAAAAGGAGAGCTAGCAGTTTTAATACTTCAAGACTAGATCATTTATATCAAGATCCTCATGTAAGTAATGCAAATTTAATATTGCATTATGGAGATTTAACAGATAGCTTAAACCTTACACAAATTATTCAAAAGGTTCAACCTGATGAAATTTATAATTTAGGAGCTCAAAGTCACGTGGCAGTTAGTTTTGAGACACCAGAATATACTGCTAATAGTGATGCAATTGGAACATTAAGGATACTTGAAGCAGTTAGAAATTTAAAACTTATTAAAAAGACTCGAATTTACCAAGCAAGTACAAGTGAATTATATGGGAAAGTAAAGGAGGTTCCTCAGAATGAGAATACCCCCTTTTATCCTCGTAGTCCTTATGGAGCTGCAAAATTATATGCTTATTGGATAACAATTAACTATAGAGAAGCTTATGGGATGTTTGCATGTAATGGAATATTATTCAATCATGAGAGCCCAAGAAGAGGTGAAACTTTTGTTACTAGAAAAATTACAAGGGGTTTATCCAGAATTGATGCAGGACTTGAAAATTGTATTTATATGGGAAACATAGATGTAAAGAGAGACTGGGGTCATGCTAAGGATTATGTTGAAATGCAATGGTTGATGTTGCAAAAAGACCAACCCGAAGACTTTGTTATTGCTACAGGAAGGATGGAGACAGTTAGAAAATTCATTGAAATAACCGCAAATACTCTCGGATGGGATAAAAATAATAAGGGGAAGGGAATATTATGGGAGAATAAGGGTCTAAATGAAATTGGTATTAGACAAGACACTGGTCAAACGGTAATAAAAATTGATCCCAGATACTTTCGCCCCACAGAAGTAAATGAATTACTTGGTGATGCATCTAGAGCTAGAAAAAAACTTGGGTGGGTTTCAAAAACATCACTTGAAGATTTAATAGGTGAAATGGTTGAATTTGATAAAAAAGAGGCTAGTAAAGAATCTTTACTAAAAAGTCAGGGCTTTAAAATAAGACCATAGAATTAATCAAGGAAAAATAATTTTTATCTTACTGAGATTTAAATTTTAATGATTTCAAAAATTAATTTAAACTAAAAAATATTTGTAGCAGGTGCTAAAGGTATGGCTGGGAGCGCCATTTGTAGAGCTTTACAAGAAAAAGGATATGGCAAAAAAGAAAATGGTGGATCTATATTAACTCCTGATAGGAAATAGCTAAATTTATTTGATACTAATTCTGTTCAAAATTGGTTTGATAGAAATAGACCTACCGTTACTATTTTAGCTGCAGCAAAAGTTGGAGGTATTTATGCCAACCAAACTTATCCAACAGATTTCCTTCTAGATAATTTAAAAATTCAAAATAATGTTATTGAATCAGCATGGAAATCAGGTACCAAAAGATTTCTTTTTTTAGGAAGTAGTTGTATTTACCCTAAATTTGCTCAACAACCTATCAAAGAAGAATATCTCTTAAACAATTGTCTAGAGCCAACGACATTATCACCTCCGCAATATATGTTGGAGAA
>CAYSSQ010000086.1:0-3177 GCA_964433825.1 uncultured Prochlorococcus sp.
AATTAAAAAGGTAGAAAATACTACCTAAAATTTTAAATACAAAGATTTCATTAAAGAAATTTAAATTTCAAGTGAATTAATATGTACTTATAGCTAATTTTTAAATAGTTATCAAAAAAATTTTTAAAAATATCAGCTTATAAGTAATAAAAAAATATTAAATTTAGTTCCTAAAAAATACTTTTTTTACTTATTATCTGATTAATAAATTTAATATCCGATCGCTAAAATTCTTAAAATTAAAAGCCTTGTCTCTTCACCCTAAAAAAAATAATATCGACAAAAGTCTTCAACATGAAATCTTTGAATCTAATAATTTCTTTGCTATTTCACCTCTCCAAAACAAGGAGTTAAATCAATCACGTTCATCTTTAATTGCATGGAGAAAAACTATTTACGAATTTCAAAGCAAAGTTATTGAAAATCTTCAAAATCCAATTTCACAAAATTATTTATTCAAATTTGACGATAGTTTAGATTCAATAAAAATCAACCCTTTTTCACTTACAAGTTTTTCAATTAATTTTTGGCGTTCAAATAAATCTGTAGCTAAAGGACCTGCAATGTATTTTGTTATTGAAACAATAAAAACTTCTAAGATTATTCTTTATATAGGAGAAACTAACTCTGCAGATAAGAGATGGAAAGGAGATCATGACTGTAAAAATTACATATCTAACTATAAGGAAACAATGGCGAATAACAAATTAGAAAGCAATTTAGATATACGTTTTTTTCTAGATGTACCCAAAGAGGTCAAATTAAGGCGTAAATTAGAAAAGCGTCTAATCTATTTATGGTTACCTCCATTTAATAAAGAGACTAGAGATAGATGGACTACAACTTTCACAAATAATTAACACATTTATTAGATTTCTTATAAAAAATGCAATTCTCAATTTTCAAAAATCAATTATGTTCTTGGCAAGGCAGATCACTTATAATTGGACTACATAAAGATGAGCTCAATTCTCAGTTAAAAGCTATTGATTTCATCATTGATTTAAAACAACTCATAAAAAAGCTTAATAAAAATAACTTCAAGGGAGAGATAGGAGACTCAATAAAACTAGAAATTTTAGGGCATCATTTAGATTCTTTAACCATTATTGGTCTCGGCGAGAAAAATAAAATGGATTCTGATGTCCTAAGAGATACTCTATCAAAGTGTATTAGAAAAGTTACCGATAAGGAAGAAAAAATTGGAATTTTGATGCCTTGGAATGCGTTAGATAATAATGCGATTTACGATATTGCCGAAATACTGAGATTATCATCTTATAAAGATAATAGATTTAATAAACAAAGAAATGAAAAAATAAATCTGAAAGAAATTGAATTTCTAAACCTTGAACATATTGAAAATATTTCATTTAAAGAAGTAGAGGACATCTGCGAAGGAGTTGAGTTTGCTAGAAAGCTTGTAGCTGCACCACCAAATGATCTAACACCACTTGAGATGTCAAAAAAAGCTATTGAGATAGCAAATGAATATAATCTTGAAATACAAATTTTAGAAGAGAATGATTGCCTGAATCTTGGAATGGGAGCTTATCTAGCGGTAGCAAAAGGTTCTAATTTAAAACCAAAATTTATACACATAACTTATAGCCCTGAAAATTTAGTATCTTATAAAGTTGCATTAGTGGGTAAAGGTCTAACTTTTGATTCTGGCGGATATAACCTTAAAGTTGGTGCTTCGCAAA
This sequence comes from uncultured Prochlorococcus sp., assembly GCA_964433825.1. Classification (GTDB taxonomy): domain Bacteria; phylum Cyanobacteriota; class Cyanobacteriia; order PCC-6307; family Cyanobiaceae; genus Prochlorococcus_A. Next base: position 1,707 of record CAYSSQ010000086.1, read on the forward strand.
TAGAAATGATGAAATATGACATGGGAGGTAGTGCAGCTGTTTTGGGGGCAGCGAAAGCGGTTGGATCTTTGAAGCCCAAAGGAGTTGAAATACATTTTATAGTTGCCGCATGTGAGAATATGATAAATGGTTTAGCGATGCATCCTGGAGATGTAATAACAGCCTCTAATGGTAAAACTATCGAAGTGAATAATACTGATGCAGAGGGAAGACTTACACTAGCGGATGCTTTAACTTATGCCTCTAATTTAAAACCTAATACAATAATTGATTTAGCTACTTTAACTGGAGCATGCCTTATCGCTTTAGGAAATGATGTAGCAGGAATGTGGAGTAATAATGATGAATTAGCAAAAGAGTTATTGGAATCTTCACTGAAAAAGGGAGAGGGTTTATGGCGAATGCCTTTACAAAAATCATACAAAGATGGATTGAAATCTCACATTGCAGATATGAAAAATACTGGACCAAGAGCTGGAGGATCAATTACAGCTGCTTTATTTCTAGAAGAATTTCTTGACAAAAATATTAATTGGGCTCATATTGATATCGCTGGAACATGCTGGACAGATAAGAATAAAGGTTTAAATCCAAGCGGTGCGACAGGTTATGGAGTAAGAACACTCATAGATTGGATCAAAAGTAAAGAACAGATCTAGAACTTATTTAGACCATTCATTAGCTGATTTTGAATTCTCTCCCCATAAGTCATCTAATCTCTTATCTCTTCCACAAGAGTATCTATAAAATTTATATTTAAATTCGTTGTTTTCGGCAAAATCTTGATGATAATCTTCTGCTAACCAAAATTTATTTTTAGATTTAACTTCTACTTTAATTTCTTCAATAGGAACCTTAAGTTCCTTAGATGCAGATATTAATGCTTCATTAGATTGATTTTCTTCAATAGAATTTTGATAAAAGATAACTGGTCTATATGAATCTCCTCGATCACAAAATTGTCCTTTTCCATCAAGAGGATCAACATTTCTTAGATAAAGTCTCAATATTTCATCTAGTGAAACTATCTTGGGATCGTAATTTACCAATACGACCTCTTGATGACCATTATGATTCTCGTAACTAGGATTGTTTAAATCTCCCCCTGAATAACCACTTTTAACAAAATCTACACCCTCTAAATATTCAAGATCATGTTCTAAGCACCAAAAGCAACCTCCGGCAAGAATAATTTCATCAGAATATGCTTCAATTGGATTCGTGACAATTGAAAAGATGATTAAGAATGTCAGTAAAAATTTCATGTATCCATTATAAATACTAGATAATTGAATCAACGATTTCTCTTGCTGCTCTTTTGGCAACTCCTTCATCACCTAAAATATTTTTTAATAATTTATATCCTTGCTTAATTTTAATCTTTTCATTATTTTTTTCTAATAATTTACATGATTGTTTAAATACTGAATTGACATTAAATTCTTTCTGTACAAATTCTGGAACTATAAGC
>CAYSSQ010000087.1:0-3148 GCA_964433825.1 uncultured Prochlorococcus sp.
ATAGGACCCTCAGGTTGTGGTAAATCAACTGTTCTCAGATCTTTAAATAGAATGAACGATCTTATTCCTAATTGTTCACTGAAAGGTACTGTAATGTTTGATGGGACAAATATATATGATAAAAGAGTAGATCCAGTTGAAGTAAGAAGGAGAATTGGAATGGTATTTCAACAACCCAATCCTTTCCCAAAATCTATCTATGAAAATATTGCTTTTGGTGCAAGAATTAATGGGTACACAGGTAATATGGACGAACTAGTTGAAAGTTCGCTACAAAAATCAGCTTTATGGGACGAGTGTAAGGATAAATTAAATGATAGTGGCTACTCATTATCTGGTGGTCAGCAACAAAGATTATGTATTGCGAGGACTATAGCAATTGAGCCTGAAATAATCCTCATGGATGAGCCTTGTTCCGCGTTAGATCCAATTTCTACTTTAAAAATTGAGGAGACAATGCATGAACTCAAGAAGAATTATACAATAATAATAGTTACTCATAATATGCAACAGGCATTAAGAGTAAGTGATATGACTGCCTTTTTCAATGCAAGTGCATATGAAGATGGTGATGGGGGGAAAGTAGGTTATCTTGCTGAATATGCATCAACTAATAAGATTTTTAATGCACCAAAAGAAAAAACTACTCAAGAATATATTTCTGGCAAATTTGGCTAATCCTTGTAAAAAATTACCTTCTAAATTAGGGTAAAAACTACAATAGTTTTTATCAAATCTACTTGATCAAGATCTCAAAATTGTTTAATTTATATATATACAAATCTCTATTTATGGAGAAATCAAAGAGAATTCAATTTAATTTCTTTAAATTTATAAATACAGGTATTCTTGGTCCCTTAATTGGATTTGGGTTAATAACTTCTACACTTCTTTTTGTATTTCTTTTTTATGGAATTAAAATTTAAAGTGTAAAATTATACAAGAGCCTAGACAAAGAGTATAAATACCTATATATTGTATAAAAATTTATTGAATGGTTTTGAAAAAATTTCCTTATCTTCCTTTTATAATTTTTGCTGGAGCTTTAATTACTACAGCTACATTCGGTCTTCCAGTATTTATTTCTTGAGTTAGTTAAATCTATTAAAAATTATGTATTCAAGATTTTTAATAACAAGATTTGACTTTTTAAAAAAAGAAGTGAATATATTAATGTGTGTGTACAAAATTTTTGTTTTTTACCATCAACTTGCTTTTGATGAATTTTAATTAATTAAAAATGAACAAAACACAAGAACAGCTAGAAAAACTTAGAGAAGTGGCTGAATCCTCTCTAAATAAAACAGATGAACTTCAAAAAGTTCTTGCTCAAATAGAAGCCTTAATGATTAGGACAGAAAATCACAAGGTTTCTGAAAAATCAAAAGATTAAATATAAATGATTATTGAAGGGATAATTCTCTTTTTTAGTTTTAAAGTGTTTTACTCCCTTAATAACCAACTTTTACAAAATAATTAGAGTTAAATTAAAAATTCTTTATATAGTTATTTTGTGGAAAAAGTTGGGGAAAAACCTCTAAAAAGTTGAAAACTTTTTATGGACTCACTGACAAACAAGTAAAAATACTTAAAATTTATGAATAAATATTTAAAAAAACAACGAAAATTTGATAATTTTATAATCTTTTTCAAAATAAATTTGTAAAAATTTTTTTAGTAAAAATATATTAGAAATTCATAAATTGATTTATTTATTAAAACAAGATAAGTTAATTAGTTTTAATTTTAAAAATTTCTTTTTTACAGACATTTACATCAAATGATTCTTTATTAGTTATTTGGAATCCATTTTTCTCTGTAACTTCAACTTTGGCATTGCATTCATCTTGTTTAAAAGCCATATAACTAGGTTTTTTGGAGGCAGGATCTTTTACATCCTTGAAATCTTTATCTAATTTTTCCATTACTAGAGTGAGAGCTTCTATCTCCACAGAAAAACTATCATTCGCCTTTATGCCAATATGAAATATAAAAGAATTTGCTAATAACAATAAGAAGAATTTTTTCATTTTTATATTTTAGGGTTTATTTTTTTTATAACGCAGTTTTAGTCGGAAGGAAATTGGTACAAGATTACTAAGTAAGGCCTTTAATATATAAATTAAACTAAAAAACATCAATCTTTTTTTAATAGTTACAAGGTAGAGTATTTTTTGGGATTCCGAGAATGTTTAGTATATTTTTATTTGAAAATAAGTATTTAAGTTACTAATTTGTAATGTTTCAAATCTCAAGTATAGATTTATTTGAGATAATTGCCCATTTTTTAAATTCATTTTTGCATGCATAACCACCTGTTAAATCACCAAATGCTGGAAGATATAAGTTCCTTTTTTTTTCATCTAAAGCGAAGCATTTAAATGACATTTTTGTATTCATTTTTTTTATAAATACTTTTGGATGATAATGACCACAAATATTTAATAAATTTGTTTCTTTATGATCAATAGGTTCATGACTGTAAAGAAGATTTAATGAAGTTTTGGTTTTATAAATTGGTATATTTTTAATATTACATCCCTTATCATGATTTCCTTCTATAAGTTCAATTTTGATCTTCAATATTTCTGAAAGAGCCTCTACTTTATATTTAAGTTCTTTGGTTATAGATAATCTGCTATGAAATAAATCTCCAAGAATAATTAAAGTTTTGGGCTTTATATTATTAACTAATTTAAATACGTTAGAAAAATTCAGTTGATCTTCCGAATTTGTCAATGGTATTCCTTTAGCTTGAAAATATTCTCCTTTCCCAAGATGGATATCACTAATTAAAAGCTCCTCTGTCTCTCTTACTAAAATTGATTTTGAAGGCAACAATTCTATAGTGGTCTTATCCCAATTTAATATTATTGAGCTTCTTAAATTACTCTTCATATGAATTTATTAATTTCTTAATCCTAGTTTCAATTGTTTCATTACTTATTGTATTACTAATTCTTTCAACCAAAAGTGGAAATGCAAAAGGGGAAGGTTCTTCTATCTTATTTATAATAATTTTTAATTCTGCAATTCTATTTAAACTCATTTTTATCCTGTCACTCTCTAATTCATACTTAATAGCTTCGCGTTCAGCTTGCTTAATTAATAGATGATCTTTCTCATATTTACTAAATACATCAAAAAG
>CAYSSQ010000088.1:0-3110 GCA_964433825.1 uncultured Prochlorococcus sp.
TCGGTTAACAGCCGATCGCTCTACCGCTGAGCTACCGAGGAATATTTAAAACTTAACTCTTTCCCCTACCCTATGACAAGTTCTTTTTAATTTTTGATGAAATTTGATGGATTTTCCCATTCAGATAACTTACCATTTTCCATCTCTGAAATCTTATCTGCATAATTCAATTCTGCAATTCTATGGGTTATCCATATTGCGGTTATTGGGCTAATAGGATCAGTTGTAAGTTTTTTAACTATTTCTAAAATATTTTTTTGGCTAAATTCATCAAGGAAAGCAGTTGGTTCGTCCATTAATAAAAATTTACTTTCGCTAACAAGTGCTGAAGCAATTGCCAATCTTTGTTTCTGCCCGCCACTTAAAGTATGAATAGGTCTTTTATCAAAACCTTCAAGTCCAACACTCATAAGTGCTTTAGAGACCTTTTCTTGAATTTGATTTCTACTTTTTTTAATTGGTATATTTAGAATTAGTTCACTCATACAAGTTGGCATCAAAATCTGATGATCTGGATTTTGAAAAACCATCGATATGATTGAAGGTCTTTCAATAGAACCACTATTGGGCAAAATAATTCCTTGTGCCAACTTAAAAAGGGTACTTTTACCACAACCATTACTACCAATAATCATCCAAAGACCTGGACTATTTACTGAAAAATTACAGTTTTTGATAGTATTTTCATCTTGATTTGGCCAACCAAAATAAACCTTATTAAAAGTTAAAGTTGATTCTTGTTTTAAGGTTAAACTACCACTTTTAATCATTAACTAATTATCTAAAGAAAATCCAGGTCTTTTAGATCCTCCTGCAATAGCTGATTTTTCGTAAATCTGAATAGCTATTATCTCTCTTCCTTTTACAGAAATTGTTTTACCTTGCATCTTTTCACAATTAAGATCAATTATATTGTTAGTATTTGGATCATGCATAAGATTTTTTATCTCATTAAAAACATTTAAAGCGTCATCATATTCTTTTTTCTGTATCGATAATGGGAAAGGAGAATATCTTAATGTTAATTCTATTGTGTACATAATTTAATAAATCTAATAATTATATTAAATATATAAAAAAAGTATTGAAAGCAGTTAGTTTATTTTTAAATAAGCAGATTCTTTTAAAAAATATTATACCTGAGTATCATAAAATAAAGTTTGTTTATTCAAATAAAAGTTAAAAGAAAATTTCATGTTCATAGCTAATGACATAACCGATTTAGTTGGAAATACACCTTTAGTAAAATTAAATAGAATTCGAAAGCATTGCAAATGCAATCCTGAAATATTAGCCAAATTAGAAAGTTTCAATCCTTCTTCCTCTGTAAAAGATCGTATAGCATATTCAATGCTAATGCAGGCAGAGAAAGATGGATTAATAAAACCTCAAAGAACAACTTTAATTGAAGCCACAAGCGGTAACACTGGAATTGCTTTAGCTATGGTAGCAGCTGCGAAAGGATACAAATTAATATTAACGATGCCAGATACTATGAGCATTGAACGAAGAGCGATGCTGCGAGCATATGGAGCAGAGTTACAACTAACTCCTGGATCAGAAGGAATGCGAGGGGCAATAAATCTTGCGAATGAGTTAGCTGATGAGATAACAGATAGTTTTCAATTTAATCAATTTGAGAATCCCTCAAATCCATACATCCATAAAAATACAACTGCTAAAGAAATTTGGATCCAATCAAATAATAATATCGATGGCTTAGTTACTGGAGTAGGTACTGGCGGAACTGTAACAGGATGTGGCGAGTACCTTAAAAAGGTTAATCCAAATTGCAAAATTTATGCTGTTGAACCTAAAAAAAGTGCTGTAATCTCTGGAGGCGAGGCAGGCTCACATGCCATACAAGGTATTGGAGCAGGTTTTATCCCTAAAGTATTAAAAACAGAATTAATTGATGAAATAATACAAATTGAAGATGATGAAGCCTTTTATTATGGGAGACTGCTAGCAAAGATGGAAGGACTACTTTCGGGAATTAGTAGTGGAGCAGCTTTAGCCGCAACTATAAAAATTGGTCAAAGAAAAGAATTAATAAATAAACGATTAATAGTAATTCTTCCAAGTTTTGGGGAAAGGTATTTATCTACAGCTATGTTTGATACAAATTCATCAATATCTGCAAGAAACTATGGATTCCTTTAGATTTTGAATGAAAAATAATAATTATTACAGTATTTTTGGAGTCAAGCAAAATGCATCCAAAAGTGAGATCAAAGCTGCATATCGTAGATTAGTTAAGAAACACCATCCTGATGCTGGTGGAAGTAAAAATAATTTTCTACAAATACAACTTGCTTGGGAAACTTTAAATGATCCCATGAAAAAGGAAAAATATGACAGAACAATTTCTTATTCCCGAGAATCATCAAATAATACAGATAGGAATTGGTCTGAGGAGCTAAAAAGCAAAAAAGACTCATCAAACTCAAAAGATGCTGATATTAAGCTATGGATCAAAAATATTTTTAATCCAATAAATAAGTCAATAAATGAAATCACTAAACCACTAAATAATGAGATAAAGAAATTATCCGCTGATCCTTATGATGAAGTTCTTATGGATGCATTTTGTAACTACATTTCACAAAGCAAAAAAAAAATTGAAAAAGTTTCACTTAGATATAAATCTATTGCAGTTCCGCAATCTATTTCATCAATTGGATTAGATTTATATCACTGCTTTTCCCAAGTCCAAGACGCTTTAGATGAATTAGATAGATATACTCAGGGTTATGTCGACGATTACCTATTTGATGGTAAAGAAATGATGAAAGAGGCGAAAAGAATTCAAAAAAAAATGCTTTTTGACAAACAAAATATTTCTTTTTAAGTCTCTTGATCGGTAGGAAATTCCTTAAGTTGTTCTAGTTTAAACCATACATCTGGTACGGGTCTTCTCCACCTCACTTGTGCATATTGATCTTTAATACTGAGTATTTCTCCGGGTCCTTCAAATACATAATTAGGCAAATCCGTATCACTCGCTAGAGACTCAATACTATTTGAATAAATCTCAAAATCTACAACTACGAGACTACCTTTTTTTAATGGTTTTTTTGGTACCGATTCAGTCATGAAAATAATTTATT
>CAYSSQ010000089.1:0-3067 GCA_964433825.1 uncultured Prochlorococcus sp.
TTTGAAGTCTCTATTAGAGGTTAATTCATCACTGACTCCTTGACTACTAATTTCCAAAACATATCTACAATTAAGAAGATTAGATGAATCAATTGCCGATAGAACAGGTTGATTAAAAAGAGCACAATCATCCAAAGTTATATCATTACCATCTGAATTTTTGAGGATAATTTGTAATGTCATTGGATTATGATTTGTTAACAAATTTATGTCTTTAACTTCGTATTTGAAGCTTTCTGCAACTTCTTTGATAATAACTTCTAAATCATTTTTATTATCTTTTAACAATTTTAGAATAGTTAAGAAATTTATAAAACTACCCTAATTATACAAAATTGTACTCTTACAAATCAAGACATAAGGTGTTCTTATGAAAACAAAATTAAAAAAATAATGTCTATAATAAATAAAGAAGTTTCGAATTTTAATTGTAATTAAAAGCTTTAAAACACTCTGTTATGAAATCTATAAAATTTATTATTTTAGCAATTTTTTTAGTTTTTACTCTTTCCCCCGTCTCAGAAGTCTTATCTCTTGATTTAACAGATAATCCTAATTTTGTTTCCGAGGCAGTCAAAAATGTTGGTCCTGCTGTAGTTAGGATTGACACTGAAAGAGATGTAGAGAGGCAGCAGTTTGACCCAACTTTACTAGACCCTCTGCTTAGAGATTTACTTGGTGATCCTGGCATGCTCCCAGACCGTGAGAGAGGACAAGGTTCTGGCGTAATTATTGATCAAAATGGGTTAATACTGACAAATGCCCATGTTGTAGAGCGAGTGGATCTGGTATCAATCACTTTGGCAGATGGGACTAATTTTGATGGCAAAGTTTTAGGAAGTGACTCAATTACTGACTTAGCAATTGTACAAATTGAAGATGATATAAATGCAAATGTTGCACCTTTAGGAGATTCTGAGAACCTTGATGTTGGAGATTGGGCAATTGCTCTTGGCACTCCTTATGGCCTTGAGAAAACTGTAACTTTAGGAATAATTAGTAGCTTGCATAGAGATATTAATAGTTTAGGTTTTTCAGATAAACGGCTTGATTTAATTCAAACTGATGCAGCAATAAATCCAGGTAATTCTGGAGGACCATTAGTCAATGCTAATGGAGAGGTAATAGGTATCAATACTCTGGTAAGGAGCGGGCCTGGAGCGGGGTTAGGATTCGCAATTCCAATTAATTTAGCTAGAAGGGTTTCTGAACAACTTTTAGAAGATGGTAAGGTTATCCATCCATATTTAGGAGTCCAGCTTATTTCCTTAACTGCCAAAATTGCAAAAGAACATAATAATGACCCAAATTCACTAGTGCAGTTGCCTGAAAGATCTGGAGCTTTAATACAATCAGTTGTACCGAATAGTCCTGCAGAAAAAGCCGGACTTAAAAGAGGTGATTTGGTTATTGCGGCTGAAGATATTCTTATTAGTGAGCCAAAAGCTTTATTGGATGAAGTTGAGAAAGCTAAAATTGGCAAGGTTTTCCCACTTAAAATTTTAAGAAACAATCAAGAAATAAATGTAAAAATTAAACCTGAAGCACTTCCAGGTTTGACATAAAGCACTCACTGAAATTAAATATTTTTAAGTAAAAATATTTCATAACACTTTGGACTTACAAAATCAAATGAAAAAAGCTGTTGCTGAAGCAGCTGTCAATTATGTTACTAGCGACATGACTGTTGGCCTTGGATCTGGTTCTACAGCTGCAATAATGATAAAAAATCTTGCTGATAAAATAAAAGCTGGGGAGCTAAAAAATATAAAAGGTGTACCAACTTCGTTTCAGTCAGAAGTTTTAGCTCTTGAATTGGGTATCCCTTTGATTGATTTAATTTCAGTCTCTCAAATTGATTTAGCTATTGATGGTGCAGATGAAGTGAATCCTTCTTATCAACTTATCAAAGGCGGAGGGGCCTGCCATGTTAGAGAAAAATTAGTTGCAAGCAAAGCTAATAAATTATTAATTGTCGTTGATCAAACAAAATTAGTTAAAAATTTGAATGAATTTTTCCCTCTACCTGTTGAGGTATTACCATCTGCATGGAAACAAGTTAAAGATGTAATAGAAAAAATGGATGCTAATTGTAAGTTAAGGATGGCAGAAAAAAAAGCTGGTCCAGTGGTTACTGATGAGGGTAATTTAATATTGGATGTTTTATTTAATGGCGGTATAAAAAATCCAAAAGAAATTGAACTGCAGATCAATAATATTCCAGGAGTCCTTGAGAACGGTTTATTTGTTGATTTAACATACAAAGTTTTAGTAGGAAAAGTCGAAAATAATCAAACTGTTGTTTATTCACCCGAGAGAGTTAATTAATCTTCAAATCTAACTCTGACAGAATCAGCGTGACTGTAGAGGCCTTCGCTGGTGGCAAGATTAATAATGTCTTCACTATTACTTTGTAAACTTTGTTTAGTAAATTCAATAATTGAAGAATTTTTCATAAAGGTTTCTACTCCTAAAGCACCACTAAATCTTGCATTTCCTGATGTTGGCAAAGTATGATTTGGTCCAGCGATATAATCACCAACTGCCTCTGGTGTCCATTTCCCTAAGAAAATTGCTCCAGCATTTTCTATCTTATCCACAAGTCGTTTTGGATTAATAGTCATGATTTCAAGATGTTCTGGAGCAAACTGGTTACTGAATTTAATGCATGTTTCAAGATTATCGCAAACTCCAATTAACCCCCAGTCTTTTATTGATCTCATGCAGATTTCTCTTCTTGGATGATTCTCTAATTTTTTATAGATACTAGTACATACATCTTTAGCAACTGAATCGCTTGTGGTTAAAAGAATTGCAGATGCAAAAGGATCATGTTCTGCTTGTGCCAACAAATCTGATGCTAACTGAGAGCTGTTGGCACTATCATCTGCAATTATTAAAATTTCACTTGGTCCTGCGAGTGAATCAATACCAGTTGATCCAAAAATTAATTTTTTTGCTGTTGTTACAAAAATATTTCCTGGACCGGAAATAACATCTACTCTACTTATCTGTTTTGTACCAAATGCTAAAGCAGCGATAGCTTGTGCTCCACCAACCTTGAAAA
>CAYSSQ010000090.1:0-3048 GCA_964433825.1 uncultured Prochlorococcus sp.
ATTGAAGAAATTGGAACACATTTTGGAAGAAAAATTTTAAAAAAGGCGAAACAAAACAGTAGACAATCAGATACTGGTATGATTTCAAGCAAAACCAACCCAACTTTGAAGGCTTTAGGGAGAGTAGTTGGTTCTCTTTGTGTACTTACAGCTTCCAAAGGTAAAGGTGATAATAATATTAAAAGTGCAATGCTTGCTTCTTGGGTTAGTCAAGCAAGTTTTTCACCTCCTGGACTAAGTATTGCAGTAGCAAAAGACAGAGCTGTAGAGTCTCTTTTACAAAAAGGTGATACTTTCGCTTTAAATATCCTTAGTTCTAATAATCTAAAAGAACCACTAAAAAGATTCTCAAAACCTTTTGCACCTGGGGAAAATAGATTTTCTGGTTTAGAAATAGAAGAGACACCAAATGGACAAATTATAATTCCAGATTCTCTAGCATGGCTAGATGCATCAGTAAAAGAGAGAATGGAATGTGGCGATCACTGGGTAATTTATGCTGAAGTAAACTATGGAGATGTAATTAGAAAAGATGAACTAACGGCAGTTCACCACAGAAAAAGTGGCTCCAATTATTAAAATTAATTCTTGAAATCATGAAAAAATCAATTGATCTTATTATCATCTCAGCAAGTAATGGAAAAAATTTAGAACTCTCTAAACAGTTTGCATCAAAGAGTACTTTATTAAATTTAACATCAGAAATATTAGATCTTACAGAACTAAATATCCCTTTATATAACCCAAGAAATCATTCTAAAAATGATATCCCCGATGAAGTAATAAAAATCAAAGAGAAACTCATGGGAATTGAAAAATGGATTATTTGTGCACCAGAATACAATGGATCGATACCTCCAATACTTTCAAATTTAATTGCATGGTTATCTGTCTCTGGGAATGATTTCAGAAATTTATTTAATGGAAGACCAATAGCTATTGCAACATTTTCAGGTGGACAAGGGACACAATTACTCACTTCATTAAGAATTCAATTAGTTCATTTAGGAAGTCAAGTATTGGGAAGACAATTATCATCTTGTTTTAGTAAGCCAGCAGAAGAAAAATCAATCGAAGATATAATTAAGCGCTTAATACAAATGAAAAAATTGATTTTAAATGATTAAATCAAAAGTTTAATTTCTTAAACTCCACACCTCTAACATTTTTCTAGCCATAGGTAAAGCATGCACTGAGCCACCACCAGGAGTATTTTCTGCAAATGCGACTACTAATAATTCGCTTTTTTCGGATGGAGAATAACATACAAACCAAGCGTGATCACTGCCTCCATTGGCATCTTCAGCAGTACCTGTTTTCCCTGAAATGGTTGGTAAGTTCTGTGAACCATAATTTATCGAAGATCCTGTGCCTGCCCGAACAACTTCTTTTAAACCATTTCTAATTATTTCTAAATTTGCTGGATTAATATCAATTAAAACAGGGATTTCCTTGGATAAATTTTTACTTTTTGTAATTGATACATGAGGTGTTACAAGATAACCTCCATTTGCGATAGCAGCATATGCTCGAGCTATTTGAAGAGGTGTTACTTGAACAACAAATTGCCCAATAGACATACTTGCTATATCTTCAGGAAGCCATGGCGTCTTTCCTGCTTCTCCCCAACCTCTTCCTTTCTTTGCCCACTCACTACTAGCAATTAATCCCTGATTTTCTTGTAGTGATAATTCAATACCTGTTAATTTAGAAAAACCGAGTTTCTTTGAAATTTTATTAATAGCATCAACTCCAACTCCATATCCGACCTGATAAAAAAATGTATTACTAGAAACTCTAAGAGCATCGACATAACCTATTGTCCCAAAACCTAAATCATTATGTTCTCGAAAACACTGACTCCCATAAGTAATACAAGGTTTAGTCTCTAAAAGGACATCCGCAGGAAATTTACCAGTTTCTAAACCCGCTAAAGCAGTAATAATTTTCCATACACTGCCTGGATCGTAAGCATTTAATGCTCTATTTAATAAAGGTTTAGATGAAGAATAAAATAATCTATTAAATTCTCTTTCTGGTTTAAAATCCTGAGAAAAGAAATTTAAATCAAAAGTAGGCTTACTTGCCATAGCTCTTATAGCTCCATTCCTAGGATCCATAGCTATAATCGCACCACCTCTTTTATCTTTTAAAACTTTTTCTGCCATCAATTGAAGGTCAAGATCAATAGTTAGTTGAATATCATTGCCCTTTTTAGAGGATTTTGTTCCTAATGATTGTTGAACTATTCCAGCCGCATTCACTTCTATCATCTCTCCACCCCATTCACCTCTTAAATCATCTTCAAAAATGTATTCAACACCAGTCCTTCCAATTAAGTCATTGATCCTATAACCTTTTTTTGATAAATACTTATATTCATTATTTGTTATTGGAGAGGTATAACCAATAACATGAGCGCCTAAAGATTTATAGGGGTAGTTTCTAATAATTTTTTTTGAAATTTCTATCCCCGGAAAAAATGACTCATTCTCTTCAAATTTTATAAGGTCATCAATTGATAAATTATCAATAAGTTTTATAGAATATTTTTGCTGCTTTAAACCATTATCATATCTGGTTTGTAGAGTATCAGATTGAACCTGAAACAAAGTGGAAAGAAGATATTTATATTCTTTCCATGACTGATTACTTACAAACTGAGGTTTGATTATCAGAGAATATTTTAACTTACTGTCAACTAAAATCTTTCCACTTCTATCCAATATTCTCCCTCTTATTGGTTGAGAAGCAATTAATCTAATTCTATTTTGATCAGACATTTTCTTATAACTTTCAGTATTAATTAACTGCAAAAAAATTAATCTTGACAATATTAATAAAAAAGAAAAAGATGCTACTAAAACAAATACAAACGATTGTTTATTTATTGAAACTGGTTTTTTAAAGGGGTTAATATTATTCAATTATTTTTTAAAATTTCTAAGGAAAGTTTTTTAATATTATATTGAATTTCATTTAGCTTATTTAAGATTAGCTCGTATTCATAATCATTTTCATTTTCATTTTCATTTTCATTTTCATTTT
>CAYSSQ010000091.1:0-3034 GCA_964433825.1 uncultured Prochlorococcus sp.
GTTTTGTTGAAGAAACTCCTAATGTTTATTTTTTACAAATATTTTGTATTTCTATGGAGAACCCTTCTGCAGATTGACTTCACTAAAAATCTAAAAATATTATTCAATCTCAATTATTAGGGAATGAACACTTTTATTTTTGGATTGTTTGGATCAGTAAGATCTAAACTATTAATTTTTTTACTAATTTTTTGCTTTCTAAGTTGTTCTTTAATGTCAAAAATTAAATTTAATTTTTCTTCTAGTTCTTGTATTTGAGAACCTAGATAGATTTTCTGCAAAAAATTTTCTTCTAGTGTTATAAATCCCTCTGAACTAATTTCTATAACTTTTAGATCACCATCATCTTTATATTTTTTTATTATTAATGCGATTAAATTTTTATAATCTTTTTTCCATCCAGTTATTTTTATTGGAAAAATTAAATTTTCTCTTCCAGAAAAATATTTTTTGTTAATAAAGACACCATCTTTATCAACAAAACCTTCTACTTTTATTCCATCCTCTTCTTTATTCGCAATCGCAACTGGATTCCTAGTTTGAATTTTAATATTCAATCCAAAAGGAAATATTTGTCTATTTATTGATATTTTTCTCAATGAAAGATTTTTCTTTAATTCTTTTTCAATTAATTTTGTTTTTATGAAAATTAATCTTCTGGGTAATTGCAGTGAGCTATTATTAGTAATCTCATTTAATGATATAAAATTCGTTCCATTGATATGTATATTTTGTAATTCTACTTTTTGGAACAAATGAAGAGTAAGAATATTTGTAAAGATGAAGAATATTCCAAGCAACATAAATTTTTTTATTTCGTAAATATCTCTATTTTTCACAAATCACAACGAGCTTTTTCCATTAATTGATCCATCCATTCTCTTGCCCTATCTGCATCTGAAAAGGGTACATCCATTTCTCTACCACTCCCAACAAGTCTTAATCTACATTTTCCTTGTGATTCATCTGTTAGAGGGGCTTCACCTGACGTAAGTGACATAAGCTCAATTAATTCAAGTTTTTTTATAATAAAACTATCTTTCTCCTTAAATTCACCTGCTTCAAAAGCACTCCAAGTTAATTTACCATCTTTTAGATAAGCAGCCCCTGAGCTATCTAATTTACAAAGTTCAGAACCGTTTGCCCAATTTCTAAATAGATTTTGTCTCCTTCTTTCTAACCATCCTAATGCAGTAAGGAGGAAGAAAATAAAAATTAATGGCAACCAAAGTAGTCCATGTAGCATTTAGAAAAAATTTTCAAATATAATATTCTATAAGTCTAGCGACAAGTTCATCAATTTCTAATCCTGATGCTTTCCAAAGTAATGGAAACATACTATTTGCTGTAAATCCTGGGATAGTATTTATTTCATTTAAGTAAATTTTATTTGTACCTTTTTCAAGAAAAAAGTCTACTCTCGCAAATATATTTATATTTAATGCCATGCAACTTTGTATAGATAATGTTTGAATCTTTTCTTTTAGATTAGGATCAACATTTGCTGGTATTGTTATTTTATTGTTTGTTTTGTATTTGGAATCGTAATCATACCAATCTGATATGTAATTTACTTCGCCAACTTCAGATGCAATAAGATTTTTTTTACCGATTACACCTACTTCTAGTTCTTTTACATCTAAACCTTCTTCAACGATTATTCTATGATCAATTGACCACGCTTTTCGTAAAGCACCTAAAATATCAGATTGATTTATTACTTTTGATATCCCAATTGATGAACCAGAATTAGCTGGTTTGATAAATATAGGAAAATTTAGCTTGTTTACAATTTGATCGCAAATAATTCTTAGATTATTTTTGTTATCTAAATTTTTATCTTGAATTATGAAATAATTGACTTGAGGAATTTTTAAATGAGAAAAAACTAATTTCATTATTATTTTATCCATACCTAAAGCAGAGCCTAAGATACCTGAACCAATATAAGGTTTCTGAGTAAATTTTAATAATCCTTGTATTGAACCGTCTTCCCCATTGGCTCCATGAATAATTGGGAACCAAATATCAATGTCTTTAAAATCTACGCTATCAAAGATTTTGATATTTTCTAATGGAGAATTTTCAATAAAATCATCAATATCTTTTGAGCTTTTTAAAATTAATAAAGATTCCTTGTTATTGAACCATTTTCCTTTTTTATTAATGTAGAAAACTTTTGTTGAAAACTTTATTTTATTTATTTTTGAATTTAATGCAGCAAATATCGCTTTAGCAGATTCTATTGAAATGGCGTGTTCATTTGATTGACCGCCAAAAATAATGCCTACACATTTTCTTCTGACTTCATTCATTTAACATTTCTTCTATCTATCCAACATTACTCCTGATAGAGAAAAAGATCTTACTTCTCTAATTCTTACATTTATTTCATTTCCAATAAAGTCTAAATGTTTTTTTTCTGGCGGTATTTCCACAAACGTTAATCGATTTGTTCTTGTTCTCCCCATTAATTGTGATAGATTTTTCGGATTATATCCCTCTATTAAAATATTTTCATTCTTATACAAATATCTTTGATTTCTCTTTCTAGAATTCAACTCTACTGTTTCATTTAATTCATTTAATCTATCTTTTTTAATGTTTTCTGGAATTTGGTTTTCCCATTTGGCTGCAGGAGTATTTGGTCTGGGAGAATATGCAGCAGTATTTACTAAATCAAATCCAATATCATTTATTAATTTTAGAGTATCTCTAAATTGATTTTCTGTCTCTCCTGGGAATGCGACTATAGCATCTGCGGTTATTGAAGCATTAGGCATTAAAGATCGTATATTGTCTATTATTTTTTTATATTTATCAACTGTATAACCCCTAGACATTAATCGTAGAACCTCATTATTTCCACTTTGAAAAGGTATATGAAAGTGCTCGCATACCTTCTCTAATTGAAAACACGTTTGAATAAGTTTTTTAGAAAAATATCTTGGATGACTTGTTGCAAACCTTATTCTTTTTATTCCATTTATATCATGAATATATTCAAGAAGATCACTAAGAGATGTAGTATCAC
>CAYSSQ010000092.1:0-3026 GCA_964433825.1 uncultured Prochlorococcus sp.
TATAAACCTACTGTAACGCAAGCTTATAATTCTGTGAGTTATTTAATGACGGATGTCAGTTTCGGGTGGTTGATCAGGTCAGTTCATAGATGGAGTGCATCTATGATGGTTCTAATGTTGATCCTCCATGTTTTCAGAGTCTATCTGACAGGAGGATTTAAAAGGCCTAGAGAGCTTACATGGGTCACGGGAGTCGTGATGGCAGTTATCACAGTGGCATTTGGAGTTACGGGATATTCTCTCCCATGGGATCAAGTTGGTTATTGGGCAGTTAAAATTGTATCTGGCGTACCAGCAGCAATTCCAATAATTGGGGATTTTATGGTTGAACTCTTAAGAGGAGGAGAAAGTGTTGGACAATCAACTTTAACTAGATTTTACAGTTTGCATACATTCGTTCTGCCTTGGTCTTTGGCAGTATTTATGTTGATGCATTTTCTTATGATTCGTAAACAAGGTATTTCAGGACCTTTATAACGATCTATAATTAATAAATAATTAACAAAAGTACTTTTAAAAATATGTCAACACTTAAGAAACCTGATTTGTCTGATCCTAAGTTAAGAGCAAAATTAGCTAAAGGAATGGGCCATAATTATTATGGAGAGCCTGCTTGGCCAAATGATTTACTTTATATATTCCCAGTCGTAATTTTAGGAACTATAGCTTGTGTCGTTGGTCTAGCTGTTCTAGATCCAGCTATGCTTGGAGATAAGGCTAATCCTTTTGCTACTCCTTTAGAAATACTCCCAGAATGGTATCTATATCCGGTTTTCCAAATACTAAGAGTTGTTCCCAATAAATTATTAGGAATTGCCCTTCAAACTTTGATTCCTTTAGGATTGATGATTTTACCTTTCATTGAAAACGTAAATAAATTTTCAAATCCTTTTAGAAGACCTGTTGCAATGACATTTTTTCTATTTGGAACTTTTTTTACAATTTATCTTGGGATAGGAGCTTGTTTGCCAATTGATAAATCTTTAACACTAGGTCTTTTTTAAAACTAAATATTTAACATATCAATATCATCATTCCCAGATCTCAAGAAATGGTGCATAAGCAAGAAACCAACAATAGTCCAAGTTTGATAAGTTCTTGACTGTTGTCCGACCCAAGTTCCTGTTGGACCATCAAAATATTCTGCCCACTCTTGTTTTGGTAACTGATTTAATTGGCACCAATAACATTCTTCAATAAGTGAACTCATTTCTTCCATTAAAATGACATCTTCAGTAGGGAATTGTTTTTGATGTAGTAAAACTGATGCCCCAAAAAACCATAGTAAGCTTGGCCAATGCCCCCCGTTGTGGTAACTCCATGGCCAATTCTTAGGATCAGAGCCAGTTTTATTTTGCCATTCTTCAACGTCCATATGAGGATGACAAATTCGCATTGGCATCTGTGCCATAAGATGTTGGCGGTTGTGTAAGACTAATCTAAAAAGAGCTCTTTGCTCAGATGCTGGCAAAACCCCAAACATGCATGCCAAAGAATTTCCTAAACTGTAAAATCTAAAATCTGGTCTTCCTGTTCTGATATTACCTATTAAATATCCACCTCTATTCTCAAGCCAATCTTGTAACCATGATGGGACAACCTGCGGCTGAACATTAAATTCATTGAAGTGTTGATCATCTCCGTATTGTTCCGTTGGTCTTCTCCTAAGTATTTGCATCGTTTTGCTAGTTACCCAGTAATGCTTTAAAAGAAAACTTCTTAGGTCCTCAACCCATTGTCTTGTAAGTATAAGTCTTTGATCTAATAATCTACTGACATGATCTTCACGACTTAATTCCATTAGGTTGATGCAACTTTTTAAACATCCATGAAGCAGTACTTCTACTTCTAAGGGGGCCCCCCAAACATCCATCGGCCTATCAATCATAAATGCACAGTCAGGAACAAATAAGACAGGCGTTCCCTCAAGAGTGGGATGAAGTACTAAATCAAGTAATAGTTGTATGCCTCTTTGAACTCCTTGACTTTTTCCGAATGAATGATCACCACTTTTTTTAACATAAAGCCAACAAAGTATTGGCCACCAGAGACTTGCATCGGCAGAAGTTATTCTGCCAATTGATCTTTGACCATAATCTCCAATTAATCTACCTTTCTCTTCTATAAAACTAGTTGGAAATACACCTCTTGTTTGATAGCTAGTGCTTTGAAGTTCTAAACAAACCGTTAAAAACTTTTTTACAATTTCGTACCTTTTTTGTGTGATTAAATAAATCATCACAGGCACATTATCTCTTAAAAATATTTCTCCATAGTTAAGTTTTAAATTTTTTGTTGGATGTTCTAAGGCGGCGACACTGCCAACTAATTCGCCTGATATCTCAACTAATGTCTTCTCAAAGTGTTCTTTTGCTTTTGTAACAATTTTATCCTCTTCAGAACTTGGACGAACCCTTAAATTTTTTTGACTAAATCTTTCGGCCATTTTTTGTGAAATACCCACTAATTACAGCCTACTTGGTTAATCCAATTTTGAAAGTAAAAAAAATTAATAAAAAAATTGTGTATTAATGGTTGCAAAATCGTAGATTAATGGTCTAGTATTTTCTTCTGGGCAAAAATATTTTTTTTGCATCGCTTAAAAAGTTCCCAAGTTTAATTTCTTAGGCTACAATCTTAAAGCGGTTTGAATTTTTGATTATTCAAAACTTTCAACCAGTAGAGGGATTTCCCTCAAAACTTATTCAACTCGCAAGGGTTGGATTTTTGAACCTAGAAAATTTAAAACTTAGGAACTGATGCTTTTATTGCGTCAAGGTTGAAAAATATTTTTTCAACCGAGATGAATCTGCAATAAAGGTGTGAGGTCCCGTCAAAAATATAAAAAATGTCATCAATCGCTAACTTAATTTTTAATTAGCTATTTATGATCAACGGATCTGAGATCCTGGAAAGTCATATTTTTAATATGCACTCTTAAATCTCTTTAATTCTTAAAGAGATGCTAATACTAAATCCAGTAATTTAATTACGTATTTGGGAGAAGCAAATCAAATTGAGCAAAT
>CAYSSQ010000093.1:0-3000 GCA_964433825.1 uncultured Prochlorococcus sp.
ACTTTTTTTATTTTTAATTTTATAAAGTGCCAAGTAATCAAAACAGAGACAATTTCATTGATAAAGCTTTTACTGTTATTGCTGAATCAATTGTGAAAATTATGCCAATAGCTGATAAAGAAAAAAAAGCATATATTTACTATCGAGATGGTTTAGCGGCTCAAAATAATGGCGATTATTCAGAAGCTCTTGAATATTATCAAGAGAGCTTATTGCTTGAGGAAAGCCCTATTGATAGAGGTGAAACTTTAAAAAATATGGCAATCATTTATATGAGCAATGGTGATGAAGATCTTGCTATTGAGACTTATCAGAAAGCACTTGTAGAGAATCCTAAACAACCGTCTTGTTTGAAAAATATTGGTTTGATTTATGAGAAGAGAGGAAGATATGCTGAACAAAATGGTGATATTGATCAAAGAGATATATGGTTCGATAAAGCCGCTGAAGTATGGTCTAAAGCAGTAAGACTTTATCCAGGAGGATATTTAGATATTGAGAATTGGCTTAAAAACTCAGGAAGAAGTTCTATTGATGTTTATTTATAATTTATACTTCCTTTTTTAAGGAAATATTCATAGCCTCGTTTATATTTGATACTTTAATAATTTTGATTCTATTATTAAATTTATCGCAAAGTTTATCCTCAGTTTCAGGTAACAAAATATTTTCAAAACCTAATCTAATACTTTCCTCAATTTTCGATATCAAATTTTTTGTTGGCCTTAATTGACCGCTTAAACCTAGTTCCCCGATAAAAGAAGAATTGTATATGGGAGATTTATTCATTAAGCTAGATAGGATTGCTATCGCGATAGCTAAGTCTGAGGATGTATCATTTATTTCAAAACCTCCTGCAGTTGCTAAATAACAATCATATTCCGATAATTTTATTTTAATATGCTTTTCAAGCACAGCTAAAATTTGATGTAACCTACTGAGATTAATTCCTGTTGTTGTGCGCCTAGGATTGTTATAGAAACTTTTATTGACTAGAGCCTGAATATCTACTGCGAAAGATCTGGTCCCTTCAATTGTGATGGCGGTAGCAACTCCGGGGATATTTTCTTTGTTTGTAAAACTGGAACTTGGATTTTTTACTTCATGTAATCCATTCATTTTCATATCAAAGATTCCCAGCTCTAAAGTAGCACCAAATCTATTTTTAAAACTTCTCAATAATCTATGAGAAGATATTTGATCCCCCTCAAAATTCAAAACTACATCGACAAGATGCTCTAGGGTTTTTGGACCTGCTAAGTTCCCATCTTTAGTGACATGACCAATAATAAGGAGTGTAATATTTGCTTCTTTGGCTAATTTTTGTAATTCAGATGAACATGATCTTACCTGAGATACAGATCCACATGAGCTCTCCATCTCTATATTATGTATAGCTTGAATACTATCAATAATTGCGATTGCTGGAAGATCATTTTGAATTTCTTCAATTATCAAAGATAATTCATTCTCCGCAAATATTTTTAGATTAGCACTACTTTGATTTAATCTTTCCCATCTTATTTTCACTTGCTCCAAAGATTCTTCAGCAGTTATATAAAGTACTTTCTTAACAAGAGAAATTTTTGCTGCAGCTTGTAATACTAGAGTGCTTTTGCCAATTCCAGGTTCCCCGCCTAATAATACTACTGATCCATTAACAAATCCTCCTCCAAGAACTCTATCTAACTCGTTAAAACCACTTTTTAATCTTGAAACTTTTTCGATCTTAATTTCACTGAAAGCTTTTGATCTTTTATGGTTAATCTCTATAGATTTTCTTGCAATAAGTTTGTTTTTATCCTCCTCAATTATAGTATTCCATTCATTGCACACGATGCATCTCCCAAAATACTGAGATGTCTCAGAACCGCAATTTTGGCAAACATAACTTGTTAATTTCTTTGGCATTTATTTATTTTAAAAAATTAACCAAAAACTTGTTTTGGATATTGACCCTTCACAAGTTAAATTAGAATAAGGATAAATTCCCTTACTGATTAGCTAATAACAACAAATGGCTGCATCAAGTCAAACAAAAGAAACAATTCTAGTCGCCGATGATGAGGCAAGTATTAGAAGAATTTTAGAGACCAGACTCTCCATGATTGGTTATAAGGTCGTTACCGCCTCTGATGGGAAAGAAGCTCTTAAGTTATTTAAGGACTATGAACCTGATCTAGTAGTGCTTGATGTAATGATGCCCAAATTAGATGGCTATGGAGTGTGTCAAGAATTACGTAAAGATTCAGATGTACCTATAGTTATGTTAACTGCTTTAGGCGATGTCGCAGATAGAATTACGGGCTTAGAGTTAGGAGCTGATGATTATGTAGTCAAACCTTTTAGTCCAAAAGAATTAGAAGCTCGTATTAGATGTGTTTTGCGTCGAATTGATAAAGAACAAATTGCAGGTATGCCTAATTCAGGATTAATTCAAGTTACAGATATAAAGATTGATACTAATAGGCGGCAGGTTTTTAAAAGTGATGAGAGGATAAGACTTACTGGAATGGAATTTAGTCTTTTAGAATTGCTCGTAAGTAGGTCAGGAGAACCATTTAGCAGAGGCGAAATTTTGAAAGAGGTGTGGGGATATACTCCAGAAAGGCACGTAGATACAAGAGTCGTAGATGTTCATATATCTAGATTAAGATCTAAATTAGAAGCTGACCCTGCAAATCCTGAATTAATCCTCACAGCTAGAGGAACTGGTTATCTTTTCCAGCGGATAGTTGATATTGCACCATTTGAGGGAAAATAAATGGCAAAAGATCCCTTAGGAAAAATTAATAAATCAAAAGCAATTAGAAGATTAGTTATTTGGTACAAAAGGAATGCAGCAGTAACTTCTATTGTTGATTCTGCTGCTAATTCAGCTGCAACTGCAAGTAACGTAGCAGGTAATGTAGTTTCAAGTGCTGGTTCAGTAGTAAATACCGCAAGCAATGTAGCAGGTAATGTAGTTTCAAGTGCTGGTTCAGTAGTAAATACCGCAAG
>CAYSSQ010000094.1:0-2991 GCA_964433825.1 uncultured Prochlorococcus sp.
AGTTGTAGAAGCCGTTACAAATTCAAATGATTGTGAATTAGTTGGAGCAATTGATCTCAATGATGAATGTAATGGTAAAAGTTTATCTACATTTTTTGATATCCCTGAATCAGATGTTTTTTTGTCAAATGATCTTGAAGGTAGTTTATGTACAATTAGTCAAGGTTATAGAGATTCAGATCAAAAGCCTGTCATGGTTGATTTTACACATCCTGATTCCGTTTACGAAAATACAAGAGCTGCTATGGCTTATGGAGTTTGTCCAGTAATAGGCACAACAGGGTTAACTACTGAACAAATTAATGAATTATCTAGTTTTTCTGAGAAAGCATCTATTGGATGTGCAATCATACCTAATTTTTCAGTAGGTATGGTTTTACTTCAACAAGCAGCTTCTGTTGCTGCGAAATTTTACGATAATGTTGAATTAATTGAAATGCATCATAACCAGAAGGCTGATTCTCCAAGTGGTACATGTTTAAAAACAGCAGAAATGATTGAAGAATACCCTAAGAAATTTAACAAATTACTTGTCAAGGAGACTGAATCACTTTCTGGTTCAAGAGGAGGAGTAAGAGAATCTGGATTAAATATACATTCTATTAGATTACCTGGATTATTAGCTCATCAAGTCGTTATTATGGGTTCTCCAGGAGAAACATACACAATTAAGCACGATACAATAGATAGAAAAGCTTACATGCCAGGTGTTTTGGAATCAATAAGGAAAATTGGAAATTATGAAACTCTAGTTTATGGACTAGAGAAATTAATTTTTTAATATGCTTATTCCCATAAATAATAATCAAGTTTCAAAGCTGATACCTTCTGTGGCAACTGGTGGACAATTTAAATATAGCTTGGGTAATCCAAGAAAAATTCTTCAAAGAGTAATTATTTCTTCAATTGGTGCTGCAATTACATTAGTTATTGGTAATAATCAATTTGGTAACCAAACTGATACGTTATGGTTAATTCTCTGCCTATCTTTCGCTTTATATATTTTATGGGGGCCAATACTTGAAGCTAGTAGAAAAAATCTGAAATATAAGCAATATAAATTTTTTTCAATTTTTGATGGATTTGTTTCTGATGTTTACCAAACAGAAAAAGTTGAAAGTACTAGAGAACAAACTAATAGATACGGAAATCTTGAGTTAGTAGAGAAAAAACGAACTTGGGTAATAATAGAATTAGAGGATGAAGAAGGTTATTTGAGTAAAATTAGTTTTCCTTATGAGAATAGGCACAGTACGATTACTCGAGGACTTAATGTAAAGTGTTTAGTCTCAACTAATGAAAGATCTTTCAATGGAAAATTATTTTTAACTGATGCTTGGTTACCAGAAATTAATTTATGGGTAGGTGATTATCCATACCTTCTAAGACCTGCCTTTGAAGAAATTTGTTTCATTTATAAAAATAAATTTTAATTTTTTATGAAGAGAAGATTCAAATTAAAAATTGATGGTGAAAGTCCAAGGAGTCTTTTATTGGCATTCTTTTTAGCAAAATTAAACTGCGATGTTTACTTATATAATTTTATAAAAAATACTAATTCCAAAAAAGATTATCAAATTTTATTAATTTCGAATTCTTTAAAATATTTATTAAGTAAATTTAAAATTTGGAATGAAATTGAAAAATTCTCATATAGTTTTACCTCTTTGAGTATCAAAGATAATTTAGTCTCTGAGCAAATATTATTACGAACTGAAAACTTTTCTGATAAATATTTATATTCTTTTGGTTGGTCTGCAAAATATTCAGATATCAAGAGTTTGTTAATGAATAAATTAATTAATTTTAAGAATGTATATTTTATTTCAAAGAAACAATTAATCGATGAAACTTTAGTATTTGATTATGAATTTAATTTTAAAAATTATTTTAAAAACTTAAATTTCTTTAAATTACCAATACCAAATTCAAAAAGAGAGGATGAACAAATATTAATTTTTAATGTTTATTTGAGAGGTCAAGTTGAAAAAAGATTATATAAAATAAAAACGACGAAAGGATTAATAATTTTTATACCTATTAAGAAAAACTTGTATCAAATAATTTGGAATAATCCCTCTATTCAAATAATAGAAATATCTCATATTTCAAAAAGTTTCTTTCTTGATAATTTGACTACGTTATTACCTAGCGAATTAAAAATTGATCAAATTATTGGTGAAATTAATTTTCTGGATGTCAATAACAAATACTTAAATTGCTTAATCGAAAATAATTCTATTTACTTTAATGAAAATAAATTTAAATCAAATACAATATATGATTTTAAGTTTGATATCATTATTAGATATATTTTAAAAATATACAATTTTTTAGAGAATAACAAGCCAAAAAGAATTAAAATTTTAAATAAAATTGGATTCTTTTTTCTGTTAAGAAAATATTTAGAAATAAAAATAAATTTATCTTTTTTTAACTTATTAATTAATTTATTTACTATAAATAATATTTTTTCTTTATTTTTTCGTAAATTATTATTTATTTTATTAAAAAGATTATATTTAATAAAATCTCTATTTATTAGGAATGATTACAAGTCAAATATAGATAATTTAATTAAATAAGAAGATGTATACGAAAATATCAAATAAGATACTTATATACTTAAATACAGAATTAGGATTAAGTTACTCTTCAATTCATTTAGGAATTAAATTAGCTATGAAAAATAATATGTCATTACCATTGACATTGTGGAGTCATAGTTTAATAACAACTGATGAACTTGAGAGATTTTATGATTTTTTATGGAGCTAAATATATTTTTCTGTTATAATAAATTTAATTAAAATTAAACAATCATTTTTACAATTAACTTTAATAAATCAATATCTAAAGCCTCTATCGAAAGATTAGATTTGCTTCTTTTAGCCATAGAAACAATAGATTTAAATGGTTCTGAATCTATGTTCTCCATATCTAATAAACTTAAATTACAGCATTTATTTCCCTCTAAAGTTTCAATATGGA
>CAYSSQ010000095.1:0-2982 GCA_964433825.1 uncultured Prochlorococcus sp.
ATGGTCTTTGGAAAACTAATAAATGATCAGGAGTCGAACAATTCTTATAAATCTTCAGCGACACAGGGGTAACTCTAGTTAGAATTAGTTTATATATTATTTGATACTTACTTATGACGGTATCTGCTCCTTATTACGGTGATAATACCGTTATGAGAACACCTCCCCCAGACTTACCCTCTTTACTTCTCAAAGAGAGAATAGTTTATCTTGGTCTACCATTGTTCTCTGATGACGATGCCAAGAGACAGTTAGGCATGGATGTTACAGAACTAATTATTGCTCAACTTTTGTATTTAGAATTTGATAACCCAGATAAACCAATCTATTTTTATATCAATTCCACGGGCACTAGCTGGTATACAGGAGATGCAGTTGGATTTGAAACTGAGGCTTTTGCAATATGTGACACAATAAGTTACATCAAACCTCCTGTTCACACAATTTGTATAGGTCAAGCAATGGGAACAGCAGCAGTAATACTTTCTGCTGGGACAAAAGGTCAAAGGGCTGCCTTACCTCATGCTTCAATAGTCTTACATCAGCCAATCAGCGGAGCGAGAGGGCAAGCAACTGATATTCAAATTAGGGCTGAAGAAGTTTTAAAAAATAAAAAATCTATGCTCGAAATTCTCTCTATAAATACGGGTAAAAGTCTTGAAGAGTTGTCAAAAGATTCAGATAGGATGAGCTACCTAAGTCCCAAACAGGCAGTTGATTACGGCGTAATTGACAGAATTTTAACAAGTCAAAAAGATTTACCTTCTAACATTTAATTTATTACCAAATCCAATTTTTATCATGCCAATAGGAACTCCAAGCGTGCCATACAGACTTCCAGGAAGTCAATATGAAAGATGGGTAGATATATATACCAGATTAGGGGTAGAGAGAATTTTATTTCTAGGTCAAGAAGTTAATGATGGCATTGCTAACAGCCTTGTTGCACAGATGCTTTATTTAGATTCTGACGACAACACAAAACCAATTTACTTATACATAAATAGTCCTGGTGGTTCAGTCACTGCTGGTTTAGCTATCTATGACACAATTAAATATGTCAAAAGTGATGTAGTTACTATATGCGTTGGTTTGGCCGCCTCAATGGGTGCCTTTTTATTAGCTGCAGGTACTAAAGGGAAAAGGGTGGCTTTACCTCATAGCAGAATAATGATTCATCAACCTCTGGGCGGAACTGCACAAAGGCAAGCAAGCGATATTGAAATCGAAGCAAGAGAAATCTTAAGGATAAAAGAAATGCTAAATAAATCCATGTCAGAAATGACAGGCCAAGCTTTCGAAAAGATTGAAAAGGACACTGATAGAGATTACTTTTTGAGTGCTGAGGAAGCAAAAAATTATGGACTCATAGATCGTGTCATATCTCATCCAAGTGAGGCTAATTAAAATTTGATAATTAGATATTTAATTAAGAAGATTTATATAAATCACTAATTCATTTTATTTTGACAATTCATGTCTAAAATAATAATTATGTAAAAATAAGTATTTAACTAATGGCCAAACTTTTTTATGATTCAGATGCTGATCTGAGTCTCTTGAGTAATAAAACTATTGCAATAATTGGATATGGTTCACAAGGTCATGCTCATGCTCTTAATCTAAAAGATAGCGGTATGGATGTCATTGTAGGTCTTTATGAAGGAAGTAAATCTGAAAGCAAAGCTGTTAATGACGGGTTAAAAGTATTTTCTGTTTCAAAGGCATGCGAGAAAGCCGACTGGATTATGATTCTCCTTCCTGATGAGTTTCAAAAAGATGTTTACAAAAAAGAAATAGAACCAAATTTAACAGAAAATAAAATCTTAAGTTTTGCTCATGGATTTAATATAAGATTTGAGCTTATAAAGCCACCTGAATTTGTGGATGTAGTAATGATTGCACCTAAAGGTCCCGGCCATACAGTTAGATGGGAATATCAAAATGGACAAGGAGTTCCAGCCTTATTTGCTGTACAACAAGATTATTCAGGAAATGCAAGATCCCTTGCAATGGCCTACGCCAAGGGCATAGGTGGAACCCGAGCAGGTATTTTAGAAACAAATTTCAAAGAAGAAACAGAAACAGATTTATTTGGAGAACAAGCTGTTTTATGTGGAGGTTTATCAGAACTTGTAAAGGCTGGCTTTGAAACACTTGTAGAAGCTGGATATCAACCAGAATTGGCTTATTTTGAATGTCTGCATGAAGTAAAACTAATAGTTGATCTCATGGTTAAAGGAGGTCTCTCTCAAATGCGCGATTCAATCTCAAATACAGCTGAATATGGAGATTATGTTAGTGGGAAAAGGCTAATAAATAGTGAAACCAAAAAAGAGATGAAAAATATTTTAAAAGACATTCAGAATGGAATTTTTGCTAAAAATTTCGTAGATGAATGTGAGGCAGGAAAGCCACTTATGAATAAACTAAGAGATGATAACTCCAAACATGAAATAGAAAAAGTAGGAAAGGGCCTTCGTGCAATGTTCAGTTGGCTGAAATAGATCTTTATTTAATACTCATAGCATCTATAGGATTTGATCTGCTAATTGGAGATCCCCAATATTTATTACATCCTGTACAGGTTATAGGTATTTATATAAAAAAAGTAACAAACCTCTTCATATATAAATTTAATAAAGACTCAGATATTCTATTTTATGGAGGCTTTTTTATATCTTTATCAACAATTTTTCTAAGTTACTTAGCTGGCAAATTCATCGAAATAATATATTTCAAATCGATGTTTAATAATTTTAGTGTTTTTTTTCTTATAGCTGGCCTATCAAGTTGTTTAGCATCTAAAAGCTTAATATCAAGTGTGAAAGAAATTTCTAATTTAGTTCAAAATCAATATATTTATAGAGAAGGAAATAAATTAATTACTGAAAAAGTAAAAAGAATAGTTGGTAGAGACGTTGAAAACTTATCTTTTGACGATCTTCTTAGAGCTTCCACGGAAAGCTTAACAGAAAATTC
>CAYSSQ010000096.1:0-2894 GCA_964433825.1 uncultured Prochlorococcus sp.
AAAATTAATTTAAGAAATTACGTCCATATATATCATTAAACCTAACTATGTCATCCTCCTTTAGATAAGCACCGCTTTGCACCTCAATTAATTCTAACATTAACTTCCCTGGATTTCGTAATCTATGCTTAGTACCTAGAGGTATATGAATACTTTCATTCTCACTTAGTAAAGTTTTTACTCCATCAATTTCTACTTCTGCAGTACCCTTAACTACAACCCAATGCTCTGCTCTATGATGATGCATTTGCAGAGATAATGATGCTCCTGGTTTAACAGTTATTAATTTTACTTGCCATCTATGACCACTGAGCATTGATTTATAATTCCCCCATGGCCTGTAAACTAAGCTATGTGAATCAATCTCAGGTAAATTATCATTTTTTAATTTATTAACTATTCTTTTGATTTCCTGTGCATTTTTAATGTTTCCAACCAATACAACGTCATCTGTTTCAACAACTACAATATCCTCTAAGCCCAAAGCGAGAACGAATCTACTCTCGCTCCTTAAGTAACAGTTTTTGTTATTTTCTGAATATACTCTACCTCCCACGAAATTTTTATTATCGTCTTTCTCTGAACTTTGCCATAAAGTAAACCAATTGCCAATATCGCTCCAACCCTTGTCAAGAGCAATAACAATTGCCTCTTTTGTATTCTCAATAATGGCATTATCTATAGAAATACTCTCACACTTCTCAAATTCATTTTTATCAACTCTAAGGAAGTCAAAATCCTTAATTTTATTTGTATAAGATTTTTGTACTTGGTTTAATAATGTATTTGCATATTTCTTAAATTCTTTTTTAATAGTCGATATTGTGAATAAAAATATACCACTATTCCATAGATAATTTCCTTCTTTAACAAAAAATTTTGCTCTATCTAAATTTGGCTTTTCTATAAATTCAATAATTTTTTTGATTTCAAGATTTGGGTTATTATCTATCTTGATATATCCATATCCAGTTTCAGGTCTATTTGGGATAACTCCAAATAAAACAATTTTTCCATTTTCACTATGAGTTCTGCCACTTTCTATGGCTTTTAAAAATTGATCTTGATTAGATATTATGTGATCTGAAGAAAGCACTAACAAATTTGCATTTTTTTCATCCTCAAAAGCTCTCATTGCTGCGACTAAAATTGCTGGAGCTGTATTTTTACCAATTGGTTCTAATATAATGTCTTTTGGTTTTATATTGATCTCTTTGCATTGTTCTGCCACTAAAAATCTGTGTTCCTCATTACAAACAATTATTGGGCTACAAATATTTTGTAAAGTTTCAACTCTTTTTATGGTTTCTTGTAATAGTGAGAATTTACTATTGCTATTAATAGCCTTATACTGCTTTGGACAAGAACTTCTTGATATTGGCCATAATCTTGTGCCGCTTCCTCCAGATAAAATGATTGGAACAACTCTCATATGGGAAGAGAAAAAGATTAAAAAATTAACAACTTTATTTTAGCATTTATACAAAAATATATACTTAATGTAGTTAATTTAAAATTATTAATTTTAAAGATATATCATTTAATTACAATGAATTTTTCAAGGTAATTCGTTATTTAAATATATAGTTTTTTAGATAAGATAAAATTTATTTTTTTGACTATAAAAGTAAAAAAATTGATAATTGGTTTGATGATTATATATTAGATTTAATTTTAACTAATTTAATTTCTGTAACTATAAATTTAAATTTTTTATATTTTTAAAAAAGTTTTAGATTTTATATGCATTTATTTTTATAAAATCGTTTTAATAAACTTACTAAATTTTTTTTTAAGAATTATTAGTTATTTTAATATTGAAGTTAAATGATTATGATTTATAGTTTTAATAACATCATGATAGTATAAAAATAATTAGTAATTTTTTGATGGAGTTGAATAATTGGAAATATATTTACAAAAATAAGGAAAAATCAAAAAATCAACATGAGAAATTAATTAAGGTTGCATGTATTCTTGGTTACTTTAATGGCGAAAAATATATTGAAGAACAATTGAAATCAATTTTAAATCAAAAACAAGAGAGATTTTCTATAACAATTTTTATTTCTGACGATAATAGTAATAGAGATTTTCCTTTATTAAAAAATTATGATTTAGAAAATAAAAAAAATAATGAAATTTATTATCGTAAATTAGAAAAAAATATTGGCTACGCTAACAATTTTATTTTCTCTTTAAGAGATATAAATTTGTCATTTGATTATTTTTGTTTTTCTGATCAAGATGATATTTGGGCACAAAATAAAATTGAAAATGCTTTAAATAAGATTTTAAAATACGACAAAAACTTACCAATCCTATATTGTGGTAGAACTACTTACTTTAATGAGAAATGCGAATTAGAGTTAGGAAATTCTCTACTTTTTAAAAAGAAACCAGATTTTAAAAATGCAATAATACAAAGTATAGCAGGCGGTAATACAATGCTTTTCAATAAAACAGCAAAGGATTTATTAGTATCTTCAATTTTTGAAGATTTTAAAATAATATCTCATGATTGGTGGTGTTATCAATTAATAACAGGCGCAGAAGGTATAGTTTATTATGATAAAAATTCTTTTATCAAATATCGACAACATAGACATAATTTATTAGGTTCTAATAATACCTTACAGAATAAGTTTCATAGAATCCTTTCTTTGATTATTGGTGAATTCAAAAGTTGGAATGATATCAATCTAAATGCCCTAAATAGAAATAAATTTATCCTTTCGAAAAAGAATAAAAAACTTCTTAAGGATTTTATGAGATATAGAAATGGCTCTTTATTTCAAAGAATTTTTTTATTAAATTTTCTTGGGATATATAGACAGACTTTTTTAGGAAATTTAGCTCTTTACATAGCTCTTATTTTTAAGAGGGTTTAAAAA
>CAYSSQ010000097.1:0-2879 GCA_964433825.1 uncultured Prochlorococcus sp.
AGCGAACGACTCGAAATCGTTTAATAGGAAACTATTCGTGGGTTCGAATCCCACTCTCTCCGCCATTTAGAGATACCTCTTCTTCATTATTTAGGAAATATATTTACTTTATTTAATGAGGAATTCATATCATTAAGACCAAAAGGGATCAGTGGTTAACTCTATATTTAACTGAGAATTTGTTAAGCAATCCACATTAGTAACACATGGTCTGATTGTTTCTCCATTGACATCAATCTCGCAGGCACCACAACTTCCAGTAAGGCACCCAGTCGGGATATCCATCCCTGCTTCTTTTGCAATTACAAACCAATCATCTCCTTTCTCCGCTTTCGAGATTATATTATTTGGCCAAAAGACTTTAAATTGTTTTTTTTTCAATTTAGGATCAGTGAAAAATTAATATGATTTATAAATTGATTAGTAAGTTTATCAATAATTCCATCTTGTTTTATTTTATAGTTTTTTGAAATATTGTCTAATTCAGGTAAACCTTTTTGATCTCTAATCATATTTAGATAGCTATTCCTCCAATTATCATTTTCAAAAATCCCATGTATATAAGTTCCAGCGACTGTAGCTTTTGTACTATTTTGAATGTACCATCCTAACCCTTTTTTGTCGTAAAGAGGTAATACTTTTTGATTATCAAGATTTTTGATTAAATTAGTGACCCCATTATGTATCTCAAAACCTTCTATCATTGATTCACAAGGCCATTCTGAATTACAACTTATTTGATTTGTTCTTTTATTTTTAATAAATACTGTCTTTAGAGGAAGGAGACCAATTCCTTTTATTTTTTCTTTTCTCATATCATCGGCTCCCTCCTTACTGTACGGATCCTCTAGATATTTGCCTAACATTTGCAATCCTCCACATATACCTAAAATATTACTCCCTTTATTTTCAGAATAAATTTTAATATCTTTTTGAAGACCAGAAGCTTTCAGGAAATTTTGATCATTAATAGTCTGTTTACTTCCGGGAAGAATTATCAAATCAAAATTTTCTAAATTAAAAGATTTACTAATCCAGTTTATTTCAATTGAGTCTTCATTCTCTAAAGGATCAAAATCTGAAAAATTACTGATTGAAGGAAATTTAATTATCCCAACATTAATTTTCGAATTCTTAGTATTAATTTGTTTGTCTAGTATATCTAATGAATCTTCAGGAGGGAATTTATTATTCATTGAAGGTAAAATTCCTAAGATAGGAATACCAGTCTTATTCTCCAACCATCTTTTCCCTTCATCAAAAAGATTTAAATCACCTCGAAATTTATTAATTATTATTCCTTTTACAAGAGCTCTTTCATCATCATTCATTAAATCTAAAGTGCCTACTACCTGAGCGAAAACCCCTCCTTTCTCAATATCGGCAACTAATATACAATCTGCATTTAAATATTTAGCAATCTTTAAATTAGTCAAATCTCTATGAATTAAATTCATCTCTACTGGACTACCAGCTCCTTCAACTATTAGTCTAGTATCTTTATTTTTTTCAAAAATGTTATCAATTCCTTTTTTGATAACCTGCCATCCTGAGTTATACCAATTTTTATAATAATTTTTAGCTGTAGTAATGCCAACACTTTTTCCTAAATGAATTACTTCGCTGGTAGAATCCCCCTGGGGTTTTAGTAAGACTGGATTCATTTCTGATAATGGACTTATTCCTGCAGCAAAAGCTTGTAAAGCTTGTGAATAAGCCATTTCTCCTCCATTACGATCTACCCATGCATTATTACTCATATTCTGACCTTTGAAGGGGACAGGATTATCTCCTATATTTCTAAGCATCCTACATATTGCAGTCACAGTGATTGATTTACCTACACCACTTGAGGTTCCAAGAACCATTATCGATTTTTTTTTGGTTGTTAATTTTTCGTGAAATTCCATTTTTATTCTAGATATTTATTTTTTATTTACTAAGCTTGATAATAAAATATTAGATAAATTTATTTAACAGTGTTAATTTTAGCTTCTGCATCGCAATCAAGAAAAAATCTACTAAAAAATTCCAATTTTAATTTTATCCAAATTCCAAGTGAATTTGATGAAAGCTTAATTAAAGAGGAAAATATACAAGAATTAACTCTAAAATTATCTAGTTCAAAAGCTAAGTACCTATTAAAAAAATTACAAGAAGATTTAAGTATTACTAGTAAATTTTCAGGTATCGATATTCTTGGCTGTGATTCAATTTTTGAATATAAAGGAGAGGCTTTTGGAAAGCCCTCAAACAAAAAAGAAGCCTTTGAAAGATGGAAGAATTTATCTGGTTCTTATGGATACTTACATACAGGACATTGTTTATTCTTTTGTGATATTACTGAGAATAAAAAAGCAATTATTTTAAGAAAAGATATAAAAAATGTTATCAGTTCAAAAATATATTTTTCTAAACTTAGTAATGAAGAGATTTTAGAATATGTTGAAACATTAGAACCTTTAAAATGCGCTGGAGGTTTTGCACTAGAAGGTATTGGAGGAAAATATATAGAGAGGATTGAAGGTTGTTTTAGCAACGTAATGGGATTAAGTTTACCTTGGCTAAGAAGAAAACTTTTATCAAATAAAATTTAAATAATAAAAAAACCCTGCTAAAGCAGGGTTTTTTTTGATATAGAAAAATAATTAATCTAAATCTGGCATTTCTAATGCAGGTTCATTCTTTCTATCGATTCCTTTTTCAAAACCAGCAGCCGCAGCTCTAGCACGTCCTGCATGCCAAAGATGTCCTATGAATGTAAACCATCCTAAGAAGAATTGTGCAGCAGCTAACCATTGTCTAAGGTTGACGAAGTTAACAGCATTAGGCTCAGTAATGATTCCTCCAACAGAGTTGATTGAAGCATTAGGAGCATG
>CAYSSQ010000098.1:0-2814 GCA_964433825.1 uncultured Prochlorococcus sp.
TTATATACCCAACACTAGGTTTAGTTGGTGAAAGTGGAGAAGTTGCTGAAAAGATTAAAAAAATCTTGAGAGACAAAAATGGAATTTTAGATTATGAATCAAAATTAGCTTTAAAAAAGGAACTAGGTGATGTTCTTTGGTATATATCTAATCTTTGTGATGAATTAAATTTCTCTCTTAGTGAAGTAGCTAAAAATAATTTAGAGAAATTAAATTCAAGAAAATCTAGAGGTAAGATTTCGGGCTCTGGCGATAATCGATAATTTAATAACTTACAAATAAGGGAGAGTAAGATAAGCCTGTAATGAAATTTTCAACAACATTTAAAAGTAAAAAAGCTAAAATTGATGAAATATCAAAACCTCCTATAGGAGGAATAATGCCTCTAAAAAGGTTAAGATAAGGATCTGTAATTGAGCATATCGCAGAGAGTATTCCATTACTCCAATCTATACTAGGAAACCATGTAAGTAAGACTCTTACAATAAGAATGAAAGAGTATATTTGTAACGTCTGACCTAATACAGCAAAGATTTCTGTAATCATATTCCTAATCAATAATATTTATATTAACATTTACTTTTTTGACTCGCCTATTTTGGAGAGAAATTCATTACTTACAGCAAATGTTTGAAAAAACTTATCTGATAATGATAACCAATAGGACCTTCCATCTTTTTGCTTTCTTTTGATAATAAATTTTTTTTCTAAAAGTTCTTTAATATGATCATAAGCACTTGAACCTCTAAGAATAATTAAATCAGATTGAAGTATTTTTTTCTTGATCGCAATAACAGCTAAAGTTCTCAGTACTGCTGTTTTTAATTCTGCAGGTAATAAATCTTCTACATATTCATTTAAAGATTGTTTAAGTTCTAATGAAATTAAAGAATTATTACTTACAATTTCTAAAGCTGAATAAGAATTTGAATACTTGTTAGAAAGTTGATTAATTGCATCACTTACAGAATTTATATCCGAGTTTGTAAGTTCTGATAAAGTTTTCTTTGAAACTGGTTTACCTTTTAAATACAACACAGCTTCAATTTTTGTCACCAAATTATGACCTTTATATTTATTCTCATCTGGGAGTATTTTATTGATAGTTATTTACAAATCTAAACTAAGATAACGTGTTATTTATGTTGATGCACCTAAAAATAATTTATATGTTTTGTTATTTGATTCATCCCAGTATTTATATCCTAAATCATTAACAAATTTATACCAGTCTTCAATATAGTTTTGATTAATTAATACTCCAATTACAATTCGGCCAACGTCAGCACCATGATTTCTATAGTGAAAAACACTTATACTCCAATCAGGTTTCATACTTTTTAAAAATTTCATTAAGGCTCCAGGCCTTTCTGGAAATTCAAATCTATAAAGTATTTCTATTAAATTATTCTTGTTTAAGTTCGTAAATCCTGAAGGTAGTCTACCTCCTACCATATGTCTTAAATGATTTTTGGATAATTCATCATTACTAATATCTATATATTTATATTTTGATTTATTGAATTCTTCAATTAACAATTGTTTGTCTTCTAATCCATTAACTTGTAATCCTATGAAAATTTGTGCATTTTTAGAATTGGACATTCTATAACTAAATTCAGTTAAATTTCTTTCTTTAAGTAATTTACATAGTTCTATTAAACTTCCTGCTTTCTCAGGGATCTCTACAGCAAGCATTGCCTCTTTGTATTCTCCTAATTCCGCTCTTTCCGCAACGAATCTAAGCCTTTCAAAGTTCATATTTGCCCCACAAGCTATTGCAACGAGATTACGTTCTTTATATTTTTCTTCAATTATGTCTTTTTTCATTCCAGCAATTGATAGTGCTCCCGCAGGTTCTAGTATTGATCTAGTATCTTCAAAAACATCTTTTATTGCTGCGCAGATTTCATCGTTATTCACTGTAATTATTTTATCTACATATCTTTTTGTTATTTCAAATGTTAATTTACCAACTTTTTTTACAGCCACTCCATCAGCAAATAAACCTACATTTTCTAGTTCAATTATTTTGTTTTCCTTCAAGGATTTTGACATCGCATCAGCATCTTCTGGCTCTACTCCAATAATCTTTGTTTTTGGCCATAAATTTTTTATATATAACAATATTCCAGCTATTAATCCACCACCACCTACAGCTATATATATGCAATCTGGAGGACCTCCTAGTTGATTTATTATTTCAACTGCGATTGTACCTTGACCAGCAATTACATCTATATCATCAAAAGGATGAATAAATGTAAGGTTTCTCTCTTCACTTATGCGCAGAGCTTCTAAGTATGATTCATCGTAATTATCACCAAATAATATTACTTCGGCTTGAAGTTCTCTAACTGCTTTAATTTTTACCAAAGGTGTTGTTATAGGCA
Organism: uncultured Prochlorococcus sp.; assembly: GCA_964433825.1. Classification (GTDB taxonomy): domain Bacteria; phylum Cyanobacteriota; class Cyanobacteriia; order PCC-6307; family Cyanobiaceae; genus Prochlorococcus_A. Next base: position 2,394 of record CAYSSQ010000098.1, read on the forward strand.
TCAAAATAGTTGCTTTAGATTTTAATTTAAGTGCACTTAGTGCTACTCCCTGTGCATGATTCCCAGCGCTTGAGGTAATTACACCTTTGTTTAATTTCTCTCTACTAAGATTTCTCATTTTATTAAATGCACCTCTTATCTTAAATGAAAAAACCTCTTGTAAATCCTCCCTTTTTAGGAAAATATTATTATTGAATCTCTTGCTCAAAATATTTGCTTTTTCTAAAGGAGTTTCTTTCGCTACCTCATAGACTCTAGCTTTGAGAATTTTTTGTAAATTTTCTTTCATATAACTATTTTTAGCAATAAATATTAATCTAATAAAACATTACATAATCTATTTTATAAAAAACACTCAAATTGGCACTTCGCGTTTTAAATTATATATAGATTATTTTAAATAATGCTTTTAAGTGAGTTA
>CAYSSQ010000099.1:0-2788 GCA_964433825.1 uncultured Prochlorococcus sp.
TCCCATTTGAAAGAGATGATTTTTCGAAGTATAACCTTAGAGTAGAACCCTTGGTGCCAGTGCCGGATAATCTCAATATAATTCTTGAATTATTTTCTAATACTATTCTTAGACCTTGATTAGTGCTAATGGTTTTATCTATAGGATCTTCATAAGAGAAATTATCTGCATCTAAAACTAAACTATTAGCAAATCTCTCATTCTTTAAATTAGGTAAAAGTGATTCTAAATTTTGATATATCTGTTTAGCTATTTCAGAAGGTATCGCTTCATAATCATGTCTTGAGTAGTAATTCCGACCAAATTTAGACCAATGCTGATTCATTAAATCCATTACTGAGCATTTTTTAGCTGCTAAAATTTGCAACCAAAATAATACTGCCCATAGTCCATCTTTTTCTCTTACATGATTGCTCCCTGTCCCAAAACTTTCTTCACCACAGATGGTAATTTTATCAGAATCTAAAAGATTACCAAAAAACTTCCAACCCGTTGGAGTCTCATAACAAGGGATATTTAATTTTTTAGCGACACAATCAACCGCCATACTTGTAGGCATAGATCTAGCGACTCCAGACATAGAATTTTTGTACCCAGGTATAAGATTTGTATTAGCAGTGATCACTGCTAAGCTATCACTTGGATTTACAAAGCAACTTTTACCAAGAATCATATTTCTATCTCCATCCCCATCACATGCTGCACCAAAATCAAAAGATCTCTTATTAAGAAGTAAATCAGCTAATTTATCAGCATAAGTTAAATTTGGATCTGGATGTAAATTACCAAAATTCGGCAGGGGAATTGCATTCATGAGGCAATTGTCCGAAAGGCCAATTTTATTGACAAACAATTCCCTTGCATAGGGACCTGTGACAGCATTCATTGCATCGAATACTATGGAAAAATCATTTTTTAAATAATCTCCTATTTGATCTAAATCAAAGATTTTTTCCATTAAAGTTGCATATTCTTCAACACCATCAATAATTTCTATAATCGTATCTTTTATTTTAAAAGAACCCTCATGCTCAAAATCTGGGATTGAACAATCATAAAATTTATAGCTTAACAATGATTGACTACATCTATATATTTGATCTGTAAACTTCTCTGGGGCAGGCCCACCATTTGAGATATTAACTTTAATGCCAAAATCCCCATCTACTCCTCCAGGATTATGACTTGCAGAAAGAATAATTCCTAAAAGAGCATTTTTTTTTCTAATCAGATTTGACGCTGCAGGGGTGGATAAAATTCCATCTTTAGTAATAATAATTTTGAATACATTATGTGCAGCACAAATTTGAATAATTTTTTTTATTGCTTTTTTATTACCATATCTACCATCACCACCAACTATTAAAGTACTCCCCTTTAAATTATTAATTTGGAGCAAAACTGACTCTACAAATATTTCAAGATAATGAGGCTCTTGAAATTGTAATGTACTCTTTCTCAGACCAGAAGTTCCCGGCTTTTGATCATTAAAAGGTTTTTCAATATTGATACATTTGACTTTATTCATTTCAAAGTAATTTTTTGCAAATCTAACTGATTTAATGTGGCATTTCGGCAGTTCTTAACATAGCGATAAACCATAAAGAACTTATAAATAAAGCAATAATTATTCCATAATTAATTCCGAATTTTCCAATAGTTATTGGAACTAATAAGGGGAAAGTCAATGCTCCCATCAGCGGAGTAAAAGCAATAAAAACTTTTTTCATTATTTATTCAAACCATTCAGATTCAGTGTTAGATTTTTCATTGGTATTATCCACAGGTGTATTTCTGTCAAATCGCATTGTGATAGATCTATCCTGCTCTCCAGAAGAGTCTATTGCTTTTATCTCATAATTCTGTGAACCATCACGAAAAGGAACTTGAAGCCTAAATGTCCCATCAGACGCCAACGGAACTCGTTCATCTCCAATTGTTAAAGTGGCAGATGGATCGGTTGCACCATAAACAATAAGCTCAGCATCAGCAACTAACCAGAAGGATCTATTAGAGATTCCTGCACCTGAATCATTCAATCCCGAAGACCATATCCCCGCTCCTGATTCATTTTGGTACGGACCAGGGCTAGTTGAATTAGTACTCTCCATAAATTCTTCAGACCCAGTTCTAGAGCGCTTTGAATACGTAGTAGCAGCTTGATATAGTCGCTCATGCAATCCATTAATTTCACTTTCATTTGGGTTAGTTATGGCCAAATTAGTTTCTGCTGGTGATTCAAGATTAAAAGGAACAAATTTATCTAAAATTTGTTCAGAAGGCTGAGAACTTGGGACATGACCAGCCGAGGAGAAAGCTAAGGACATCCATTTAAAGCCGTATCTATAACCCAACTCAACTTTATAATCTCTGTCTGGAACAGGTATAGGTAAGTACCATTCAGTACTATAACTATCAACTGCAATTTCTCTTAATGTACCTTGATTAAAATCGCCATTTTTAACACCCGTGACGTCATAAAGCCTTAGACATAATTTGTTAGCCCCCAGAGATTTTGCTTTATCTCTATCATCTTCAGAAATCTGCCAAAAGACATAAGCCCAATCAGGATCTCTTGGCAAAAAAACTAAATTTGTTTTTGCAACTTCAGTAGTTGAAATTACTGATGATTTCTCATTAAGAACACTTTTTTCAACTTTTGCTTTCACAATATTTTTAGATTTATTTATTTTAGCCTGATAGGTAACTATTAAATCGACCAATACAGCCTTTGTTTTACGACTGTAGAGGGGAACAGATAATTTACTCGCCACTTGTCGTAATTGTC
>CAYSSQ010000100.1:0-2755 GCA_964433825.1 uncultured Prochlorococcus sp.
CTGATTTGCAATGTAGAGTTTTAAGAATGAGATATGGAATGGATGGAGATGAGCCAATGTCCCTTACAGGCATAGGAAGAGTTCTTGGGATAAGTAGAGATAGGGTGAGAAATTTAGAAAGAGATGGTCTTAGAGGTTTAAGAAGACTTAGTGATAATGTTGAAGCTTATTTTGTTTCTTGAATAATTTTCAAAATTAATTTATTAGTTTCATCTGGATTCTCATCATGAGGACAATGACCAGCATCCTTAATCACATTTAGACTTTTAATTTTTTTATAGTTATTTTTCCATTGTTTTGCTTCCTCAAGTGATTCCCAAGGGTCTTTTTCTCCCCAAATAAGGTGTATATCAGTTTCAATTTTCTTAAATAAATCTGTAGCCAAATAATCATCAAATAAATTGATAAAACCACGAAAAGCTTCTGCAGATCCTTTTCGTTGAGATGGTTGATATAAAATTTGAATTAGCTCATCATTGACATTTTTTCCAGATGGATAAGCCTGATTAAGTATTTGTTTGATAGTACTAGGATTAGCAGCCCTCTTAAAAAGATTTTGACTAATAAACCTTTTACTCACTAATGTTTTTATTACTGGTCTTAAAAAATTCATTACAATATTATTCTTTTTAAGTCTTTTATCATCCATAGTTCTTTGAGCACAATCTATTAAAATTAAACCTTTGCAATCACTTTTTAAGATTTCTCCAGATTTTAATGAAACAATTCCTCCAATAGAATTCCCGATCAAAAAGACAGGTTCTCTAATTACTTCATTACAAAAATCTGAAATTTGATTTGCCCATAAATCAAAACAATATTTAACCTCATTATTTTTTGGGAATTCATAATCTAAAGTTGCACTTGGTTGACTACTTTCTCCAAAGCCTAATAAATCTATTGAATAACAGTTAAAAAACTTTCCTAAAAATTCTTGGTTATTTCTCCAGTGATTTTTTGAAGCCCCAAAACCATGAATTAAGAGAATATTAATTTCAGAATTATTTACATGATTATTTGATAATGACCACGATATATCCCAATCCCTCCATTTCCATATTTGGTCAATTTTACTAATCATTAAAAATTTGCCTGCACTATAACGTTAATTGATAAATTAATTAAATGCATAGAGTTGTTGATAGTATTCTGATTAAATTAATTTGATGATCATGTCTAAGTTACAAGTAATTTGTATTGGGGAAGCTTTAATAGATAAAATCATAAACAAGTTAGATTCTAATTTTAAAAATTACTTGGGAGGTGCACCAGCAAATGTTGTATGTGCGTTGAGGAAGCTTAATGTACCATCAGCTTTTATAGGTTGTTTAGGAGATGATGACTTTGGAAAAGAATTTATTAAACTATTTCAAAATTTAGATATAAATATTGATTTTTTACAAATTGCTCAACAATCTTCTACGAGGGTTGTAAAGGTTTTAAGAGATGAATCTGGCGATCGATCGTTCTCTGGATTTGAGATTCCTAAATTGAATTCTTTTGCAGATGAGATGTTAAATAAATTGTTGATTATCAAAAATTTAGAAAATTTGAAAAAGCAATTTTTAAATACAAAATATATTGTTACTGGGACAAATTTATTAGCTTTCTCTAAATCTGCTGAATCTTTAAATTTTATTTTGGATTTTGCAAAAAATTTTAGAATACAAATTATAATTGATGTGAATTGGAGAGATATTTTCTGGGATAATTCAACTTTAAATAACGAACAACGGTTTAAAATCATTAAAGATTTTTTGCATCATGCTGATATATTAAAGTTAGCGAGTGAAGAAGCTTACTTATTTTTTGATACTAATGATCCTTCTGAGATCTCGAGAGTATTAATAAAACAACCAGATGTAGTTATAACCAATGGTGCAAACCCTATTAGTTGGTTTTTAAACGGTATAAAAGGTTCTAATGAGGTCATTAAACATAGATCCAAGATAATAGACACAACTGGAGCAGGAGATGCTTTTTTAGCTGGTTTAATTTCAAGATACTACTTTGACTCAGATCTGGCTGATCAATCTAAAATTAAAGAGAATATTAAATTTGCTAGCGTTTGTGGACTTTTAACTTGTTTTGGAGAGGGTGCTATAGAGCCGCAACCTGAAGATAAATTAGTTTATGAATTTTTAGAGGATTTTGGTTCGTAGATTTTTAAGTTTCTTCCGTCTTTATTAGCGTAATTAATTTCTATCTTCCAGTATATTTCAAGAATTGGTTCAATAAGTTCAGGCCATTCAATAATTAAAATCCCATCATTTATTTCTAATTCTTCCTCTTCATCTATAAATAATTCCCTAGCAGATAAGCTACTATCAATTCTATAAAGATCCATGTGTATTAGATGCATCGATCCTGATTCATAGTGGTGAGAGAGAGCAAATGTTGGACTTGTTATGGATTCATTTATGCATAGTCCTTGCCCAATACCTTGTACGAATGATGTTTTGCCAGCGCCTATGGGTCCTTTTAAAATAACAATTGATTTGGGCTTTAAGTTCTCTACAAATTTCTTTCCGAAAGCAATAGTCTCAGATGAATTTTTAAGAAACACGATTAAAGCATAAAATCATCTATAGTTTATAAGTATAGCCTAACTTAAATATGACCATCGCTAATTCAAATAAAATTTCAATTCCAAATTATGTTGTTGCTGATCTTTCATTGGCTGAATTTGGTAGAAAAGAGTTAAATATTGCAGAAACCGAAATGCCTGGTCTTATAGCTTTAAGGCAAAAATATA
>CAYSSQ010000101.1:0-2735 GCA_964433825.1 uncultured Prochlorococcus sp.
TGTTTGAGGAATAGAAAAAGTCCCTATAATCAATCATTAGTCGCTAATCAAATAGTTAACAAAGGAGATGAAGCTACAAAGAGTTGGCTTAATGGAATGATTTCTAATGTTTCACAACCCTTTTTCCCTGGAGATATTGCAATTGTAAGAGCTGTTGCTAAGAAAAAATGTGGAGTCGGGATCGTAAATCATTATTACGTAGCCAGAATGCTCGCAGGTGTTAATGGACGAAGAGATCAGTTATACGCAAAAAGAGTAAATGTTCTTACTCCTAATCCTGCCCATGTAAATATTAGTGCTGGGGGAGTTGCAAAATATTCAAGAAATAAAACAGACGCTATTAAATTGCTTGAGTTCTTAGCTTCTCCAGAAGGCAGTAAAGGAATTGCAGCACCAACTTTTGAACATCCTTTGAAAGAAGTGAATCAAAATCCAATTGTTCAAAATTTTGGTAACTTTACTCCTGATAGCGTTACTGTGCAACAACTTGGAGATTTTAATTCTCAAGCAATTACATTGATGAAGAGTGCTGGTTGGGATTAAGTTTAATTAAAATCTTAAATTATTCACTAAAAATTTTTATTATTCTTTGGAAATTTTTCTGAGAGGTTTAAAAAAGATGATTCCAAATCATCTGATAATATAAATTATTTATGGATAAAATAAATTCATCTCAATTTAAATATCTTCCTTTTATGTTATGTTGGCAAAAATAAAGTAAAAATGAGATTAAAAAAAGTTATTTTTCCTAGATAGTTCAGAATTTATGAATATATTCATTGAATGTGTTTTGGATATGTTCTTAATAACATAAATATAAGTCCTATATATTTTTGTATTTGCATTTAGATGTTCAAATTGAATTTCACCTCTTTCCTAATATTTAATTGGAGACTATTAATTATATAAAAAAGTTTTTTGAATTTTTGAGAAAAACTTATTACCAAAAAGGATCTGATGTGAACTCAATATTGAGATGAACATTATTTTTATACTCAATATTTGTTATACAAGGTCTAACAGTTTCACCATTTACATCAATTTCACATGCTCCACAACTTCCAAGCAAGCACCCAGTGGGAATATCTAAATTAGCCACTTTTGCTTTTAAAAACCAGTCTTGTCCTTCTTCTGCCGTAGTAATTGTGTTATTTGGCCAGTGAATTTTCAATTTTCTTTTCTTCAATTTAATAAAGATGTAAGATTAATGTGTTTTTTAAATTGACTAGCAAGATTATTAATAATTGCCTCACGTTTAATTTTATAGGGTTTTGTTTTTTTGTCTAATATTTGAATACCTTTTTTATCTCTTATTAGATTAAGATAATTTATTCTCCATTGATCATTATCAAATATCCCATGAACATAACTACCCGCAATTGATCCTTTTTTATTATTATCAATATACCAACCAAGTTGAGTTTGATTAAAAATATTTTTTAATTTTTCTTTTCCCTCTTTTTTAACAATTTCAGTAACTCCATTATGAATCTCAAATCCTTCAATCTTTGTAGCACAAGGCCAAGTCGCATCGCATACTATTCTTTTTGTAATTTTTGTTTTCTTAAATATTGTTTTTAAAGGAAGTATTCCAATACCTTCAATTGATGTTTTATAGATAGATCCTGATCCTTCTTTTGAATGTGGATCTTCTAAATATTCTCCAAGCATTTGTAATCCTCCACAAATACCAAAAATATTTCCATTTTTATATGAGTAGTCTAAAATGCTTTTGATTAGACCAGTTTTTTTGAGAAAAGCAATATCTTTAATAGTTTGTTTGCTTCCTGGAAGAATGATTAAATCAAAATCATCAAAATCTTGAGTATTATTAATCCAATTTAAATTTATATCCTCTTCATTCTCTAATGGATCCAAATCTGAAAAATTACTTATTGAAGGAAATTTTATTATTCCAACCTGTAATTCTGAACTCTTATTAGTTGATTTCCTATCTAAAAGATCAAGTGAATCTTCTGGAGGGAAATTTTCTTTTAAACATGGAAGTATTCCTAATATTGGAATTTTAGTTTTTTTCTCAATCCATTTTTTACCTTCATCAAATAAAGAAATATCACCCCTAAAACGATTTATTATTATACCTTTTATGAGTTTTTTCTCTTCTGGTTTCAAAAGCTCTAATGTGCCAATTATTTGAGCAAAAACACCTCCTCTCTCAATATCTGCAACTAAAATACAATTCGCTTCAAGATATCTTGCAATTCTTAAGTTAGTGAGATCTCTATGAATTAAATTCATTTCAACAGGACTTCCTGCACCTTCAATTATTAAACGGCAATTATCATTCTCCTCAAGTATATTTGATAACCCTTTTTTTATTATTTCCCAGCCTGATTGAAACCAATTTTGATAGTAATTTTTTGCTGTTGTAATACCTACACTTTTTCCAAGATGAATAACTTCGCTTGTTGAGTCCCCTTGAGGTTTAAGTAAAATAGGATTCATTTCTGATGAAGGGATCCTACCAGAGGCAAATGCTTGTACCGCTTGGGAAAAAGCCATCTCTCCTCCCCCCATATCTACCCAAGCATTGTTACTCATATTTTGTCCTTTAAAAGGGAAAGGGTTCTCACCTTTATCTCTTAATATTCTGCAAATAGCTGTAACAGTAATTGATTTTCCTGCTCCACTGGAAGTTCCAAGAACCATAATGGATTTATTTTGGGTCTTTAATTTTTCTGTATTATCCATATTTGAATTGATAATTAATTTTA
>CAYSSQ010000102.1:0-2730 GCA_964433825.1 uncultured Prochlorococcus sp.
AAATTAAATTTTTATCATAAATGGAACAAGTTATCTCTTCAATTAAGGTGATTACTAAAGGGCAGGGATTTTCAGACATTACACACTCAGTTAAAGAATTTATTAGAAAAAATAATTTTTCTACTGGTATTTTAGTCTTGAACGTACTTCATACTAGCTGCAGCCTTACATTAAATGAGAATGCAGATCCAAATGTTCTTTATGACTTAAGCAAATATATTAAATCGATAGTGCCTTACAATTGCTACACGGATCTAAATATACAACCTAAGAAAATCACCTATAAACACTTTCAAGAAGGTGAAGATGATATGCCTGCTCATATAAAAACCGCATTAACAAACAATTCTTTATCCTTAAGCTTTCAAAATGAGAAGCTTTGCATAGGAATTTGGCAGGCTATTTATTTATGGGAACATCGTTCTGAGAGAAAAGAAAGATTGATAAATATCCATGCAATTGGTGAAAAAACAAACAAAAACTATAATAAAGTTAATTAGAATTCTTAAATGAAACCTTATTTATTAAAAGAAGAAGAGATTAAAGAATTAGCAGCAAAAATTCCTTCTTGGGAAATTCATCCAAAATATATTCAAAGGAATTTTGTCTTTGAAAATTTTATTGAAGCTTTCTCTTTTATGACTAAAGTAGCTCTTCTTGCAGAAAAATATAATCACCATCCCAATTGGGAAAATGTATATTCAAAAGTCAACATTAAATTAACTAATCATGATTTGGGAGGGATATCAAGTTTAGATCATCTATTGGCATTAGAAATCAACAATTTACTTAAATAATTAGCTCATTAAACATAAACAAGTAGATATTTAAATAAATTTAATTAAAATAGATTTAAAAATCAAAAAATTCTATAAAAAATGATAAATAATCTTTTACCAGTAACAATTATAAGTGGTTTCTTAGGTTCGGGTAAAACAACTCTTTTAAATCATATATTAGCTAATCAAAAAGGTCTCAAAACAGCTGTTTTAGTGAATGAATTTGGAGAAATTGGAATCGATAATGATTTAATTATTGAAACCAATGAAGATATGATTGAATTGAGCAATGGATGTATTTGCTGCACAATAAATGGAGAATTAATTACAGCCGTTAATAAAATCTTAGATAAAAATAAAAAAATTGATTATTTAATTGTTGAAACTACTGGGCTTGCAGATCCATTACCAGTAGCGATGACTTTCGCAGGGAGTAGTCTACGCTCTAGAGTGAGATTAGATTCAATAATTACTTTAATTGATGCCGAGAACTTTGATTTTGACATAAAAAAAACGAGTATTGCATATGCTCAACTTTTATATGGAGATATACTGCTTTTAAATAAATGCGATTTGGTAGATGAAATTAAAATAAAGAAAATTGAAGAAAAAATTTTAACTATTAAAACAGAACCAAGAATTTTGAGATGTACTAACAGTTCTGTTGGATTAGAAACGATAATTAGTGTAGGACTTTTTGAAACTGATAAATTTGAGAAAAGAGAGGAAATTATTAAAAAAGATACTGATAAAATTATTGGATCTCATGATAATTCACACATACATTCTCACGATCATTCGCATTCGCATGAGCATAAGCACCAGCATGAACATGTGGATCATTTAAATAATACAATAGAAGGCTTTGGATCTGTATCGTTTCAATCTGAGGAACCATTTTCTTTAAGAAAGTTTCAATATTTTTTAGATAATCAACTTTCAAAAAATGTATTTAGGGCGAAAGGGATACTTTGGTTTGTTGAAAGCGAGAGAAAACATATTTTTCATTTAGCTGGGAAAAGATTTTCAATCGATGATGAAGACTGGGAAAATTATAGATGTAATAAGATAGTTTTAATTGGCAAGAATTTAGACCATAATGAAATATTAAAACAACTTAATTCCTGCATAACACCATCTAATAAATAATTCACCAAAATTTTGAAAAATTTTAAACAGTTAATAAATTCAAATATAAGAATTCTTGATATTTTTGCATTAATTATTGCATCTCTTATAACTCTGCCAATTTTCAACTTTTTAAAAGAAGGTTTTGTAATAATTTTGAATGGAGATCTCTCTATTGGTTTAACAGGCAAAGAGGAGATATTAGGAACCATAAAAATACTTGTGCTAATAAGTCTAATTGGCGGGGGTTTGGGAATTATAAATGCTTGGTTACTTTCCAATTGTAACTTTAAGTTTAGGAAGATACTAAGGATCTTACAACTAATACCTTTAGCATCGCCTGCCTATTTAGTTACAGCAATATTTCAAGATTTAGGAAGTACCTATGGATTTCAAATTACTGGTTTTTGGTGGGGAGTTTTAATACTTTCTATTTCAACCTATCCTTATGTATTCATACTAACAAATGAAAGTTTTAATAAATTTGGATTAAATCAGATATTAGCTAGCAGAGGCTTAGGTGTAGGACCATGGAAAAGTTTTTATCGAATAGCACTTCCTATGTCCTTACCATCTTTAGCTATAGGAATAAGTCTTATGTGCATGGAGGCAATGAATGAACTAGGAACTTTTAAATTATTGAATATTCCCACAATTTCAACGGGAATTGAAGAAAATTGGATCAGTGAAGGTGATCTCAATAGTGGGATAGGATTAGCTTTAATTGCTTTGATAATAGTTTTTTCATTAATATTTATTGAGAAATTCTCTAGAAAGAGGTCAAAACGTTGGAGTGAGAATCCCTCTATTAGTAATTCTCAAG
>CAYSSQ010000103.1:0-2723 GCA_964433825.1 uncultured Prochlorococcus sp.
CTTGAAATCAAGAGAAATTTAGCAAATAAGCATCAAATCATTCAAAGACAAGCTTCAAATGATGAGGGGAGTCAAGGTAATGATAATCAATTAACTAAAAATGATAATTTCCCCTCACCTCCTCCGGAGCCCGCCCCTTCAGTGGCCCCTCCAGGACGCTCTGACCTTCTTGATATAACTTCTCCTATGGTTGGGACTTTTTATAGAGCTTCGGCTCCGGGAGAGGATCCTTTTGTTGAGATAGGGAGCTCAATATCTGTTGGTCAAACAATTTGTATTTTAGAAGCAATGAAACTTATGAATGAGATTGAATCAGAATTTAATGGGGAAGTTGTAGAAGTATTAGTGGATAATGGGACACCAGTTGAGTTTGGACAAGTATTAATGCGAGTGAAGAAAGCTTAATAGATAGATAATTCATGAGCAGTTTTTATGGCTTCAATCATGCTTTGACATTGAGCGATACCTTTATGGGCTATGTCAAACCCAGTCCCATGATCAGGGGATGTTCTAATAATTGGTAATCCAATCGTTGTATTTACTGAATAATTGTTTGCGATAATTTTTACTGGTATTAAACCTTGATCATGATAAAGAGCAAGTATTCCGTCAGGTGCATTAGTTGTATTTTCCCTCCATGCTTTTGCAGATGATAACCAGCAACTGTCTGGAGATATTAAGTTACTTAAATTAACTAGTGGATTTCGAATTTTCCAGTCTTGTATAGCTTGATTAATAAATTCAACTTCTTCAGTACCTAAAATCCCCTCTTCTCCAGCGTGAGGATTCAACCCAGCAATATGAAAAGAGGGTCTTTCTTTGAATTTATTGCAGAATTTATAAAGTAAATCTAATTTTGAATTTATTAGGTTTTTATTTAACTTATTTGGTACCTCCTTAATTGGGATGTGAGTTGTAGCTAATAGAGTGTTGAACCTCCATCCAGTAAATGGAGATTTGGCAGTAAATAGCATTCCAACATTTGGAGATTCACAAATTTCAGATAATAATTCGGTTTGTCCGGAGTAATTATGACCTGCTGAGTTCCATGATTTTTTACATATAGGACTAGTAACTAAAGAAGAATTTGATGATTTTTTAACAATTTCAATAGCATGTTTTAAGTATAAGAAACTTGCATTTCCAGTTTCAATAGATGGTTCTTTAACTTTTGCATTCGAAATTTTTAAATCTTCTATATCAAGTTGATTTGGATCTACAATATTTTTTATTCCTAGTGATTTAAGGAATAAATATTTTGATATCAGATTTTTCTTGTTTCCAACTAAAAGAATTTTAATATCTTTTGGTATTTCTTTGGAAGCTAATGCTTTTAAGATAATTTCAGGTCCAACTCCAGCTTCATCTCCAACAGTAATAATTATTTTTGAATTTTGTTTCATAAATTGTTTTTATAAAATTAATTTTATATCAGATCATTTTGTTTGATTATTTTAAGGCAATTTTTTAGGCCAGATTTGTAATCTTTGTGTATAAGTTCATACCCCAAATCTTTACAGAGTAATTTATTTGATACTCTTCTGTTTTCTTGCCAAAATGATAAGGCAATTGGAGAAAGTAATTTTTTAGCCTCATCAAAATTCATAGGTTCTGGCATTTTTAATCCTAATAATTTATAACTATGCTCTATTACTTCAATTTGAGAAGTAGGATAATTATCTGCAATATTGATAATTTGTTTAAAATTTTCATTATTAATTTTTAAAAGTAAATATAAAATTGCATTAGCGATGTCTGCGACATGGATCCTAGAAAAAATTTGATTTGGTTTATGAATAACTTTAATATTATTTCTAAGAATTGATTCAAAAGTTGATCTGCCTGGCCCATAAATGCCTGGCAGTCTGAAAATTTGTATTGGCAACTTGGACTTAAGCCAGCTTTTTTCGCAAAGTAATCTTCTTTTGCTTCTATCCTGTAAAGGCTTAGGCGGGTCTTTTTCAGTAACCCATTCACCAAATGTATTGCCGTATACGCCTGTGGTTGATAAATATCCTACCCACTCTAAATCAAGACTTGTTAATTTTTTATGAAGCCGTGATAAAACAGGATCTTCTCCTTTTTTGTCAGGTGGTATACAACTTAAAACATGAGTGGTTTGATCGAATATATCTTCAGGAGGCAGATTGTGCGCGTAACTATCAAAAACAAAACTTTTTTTATCATTTTTGATTTGTCTTGAGCTCGTTAACACCTCGCATCCTAACTTCCTAATTTCATTTGCAATAAATTTACCGCTGAATCCTCCTCCAAATATGATGAATTTCTTTTTTTTTAACGAATTTCTTGCAAAGTTTTTCATAAAAGATTATAACTAGTACAAGTGTATTATTAAATGATGAAGACTTTGGTGAAGCCCTTGGCGAAATTGGATTTAGAAATTTCTTTTAAACGACCATATCAACAAAATAGTCTAAAAAGCAATAGTTTTCAACATAGAAAATTTCATGCAAAATGGAAAATTTTATTCATAATATTGTCTTTTTTTACTTGTATAGCCTTTTCTGACTCACCTGAAATTGATGCAGAGATTTGTAAGAGATTTAATAGTGAACAAGCTTGTATTATTTGGTAATTAAGCCACTTTGTATTCGATTATTTCATCATCAAAATCTTTAACTAGGCTTTTTGTCTGAGGTGTTGCCCATTGTAATAATCTTATTGCAAGCCTTATATCTCCCTCCATCCATGCTCTTAATGCC
>CAYSSQ010000104.1:0-2716 GCA_964433825.1 uncultured Prochlorococcus sp.
CCAAACCTGCAATTATATTCTATAACTTTAGGTCCGGATTTCGTGATCATTAATCCGAAATACAAAACACCTTTGTACTCAATTTTTCTTTTAATTAACTCATCAATAGTTGGTTCAATTATTTCTTTACGAATTATTGAAAGCTCTGACTTGGATAAAATAGGAGTTGGTGCATATGCTCCCATACCTCCAGTATTTAAGCCTCTATCATTTTCTTCAATTCTTTTATGATCTTGAGCTGATGGTAAAAGGATATATTTTTTACCATCACAAAGAGCAAAAATCGATACTTCAGGACCCTCTATTTTTTCTTCTAGCAAAACTATTTTTCCAGACTCACCAAACTTTCCATTGATAATTTCTTTTGTAATTTTTAGAGTATCTTCTTTTGTCTCTGGAATAAAAACCCCTTTCCCTGAAGCTAATCCGTCTGCTTTAACAACAAGTGGAAATGGCGAATTAGAGATTATCTTCTTAGATTCTTCTACTGAAAAGACCTTCCAAAATTTAGCAGTGGGAATATTAGCATCTTGCATGAAACTTTTAGCCCATGATTTGCTCGATTCTAATTTTGCTCCATCTGCACCAGGCCCAAAGACTTGAAAATTTTTACTCCTAAGAAAATTCCCAAGACCTTTTGAAAGAGGAATCTCCGGTCCAATTATTATCAAATCAATTTCAAGTGAAGTTAAAGTTTTAATTAATAAATTCTTATTCTCATAATCAAAATTAAGAGGTTGACATTTTTTTATTTCTGCAGAGCCCCCATTCCCAGGAATCAAATAGATATTTTTGATTAATTTATTCTTTTGTATTGCCCATGCTAAAGAATTTTCTCTCCCACCATTACCTATAATTGCGATATTCTCTAATTTCCCATAAACTTTTTTTGTCATTGGATTAATGTTCATCAATTGTTCAAAATAGTTGTTTATTTTTTTGATTAATCAGTTAAAGTGAAATTGTTAAATTTCTTACTTATAAATATTAATTACAAAATAATTATATTGTATTTCTTTTTTCTAATGATTTCTTATGAACACAGATAACAAATTAATTTATGAAGGGAAAGCAAAAAAAATTCTTGCTTATGAAGATTCTAAACTTGTAATCATTGAATTTAAAGATGATGCCACAGCCTTTAATGCTGCAAAAAAATCAACATTTGAGGGCAAAGGAGAATTAAATTGCTTTATTAGCGAAACTATTTTTAAATATTTGATAGATAAAAATATTCCAACTCACTACAAAGATGGATATTCTAAGCATTCTTTTATAGCTCAGAAAGTTAACATAATACCCTTAGAAGTTGTTGTAAGAAATACAGCTTATGGTTCAATATGTAAGCAAACAAATATCAAGATTGGAACTAAATTTAAAGATCCATTAATTGATTTTTATTATAAAGACGATAATTTAAATGACCCGCTTTTGACCTTGGAAAGAATTAAGTTAATGAATATTGTTGCGCAAGAGGAATTAGTTATTATTAAAGAATTGACATTTAAAATTAATTCAATACTAAGAGAATTCTTCTCAAATATTCAACTGAATTTAGTCGACTTCAAGGTAGAGTATGGTCGAAACTCCGAGGGTCAAATTGTATTAGCAGATGAATTTAGCCCTGATAATTGCAGACTTTGGGATCTTAAAGCAAATAATGGTAAAATTGAAAGTCTAGATAAAGATCGCTTCAGACATGATTTGGGAGACTTAATTGAGGCATACAGTGAAATTAGTAATAGAATAAAAAAATTTTATTAGTTCCACTTAAAAATTAAATTTCTAATTTTTACATTAATACCCATGAATAATTATCAATTAAAAATCAGAAGAACATTAACTAGTTTTGGATTGTTTTCATTACTTTTTGGAGCAAATAATGATGTTTACTCAGGATATTTATTGAAAAATGATTTGTTGGTTAATATCAAAAGCATCTCAAATGATATTGTCTCGAGGAATTTCCATAATGAAAACTTATTAGCTACTTATTTAGTTAATAATGCTGATGAATCTAAATCAGACTCAGAAGCAAACGTTCTTCTTTCAGAAATTGTTATTGAAGGATGGGAAGATCATCCGGAGGGTAGGAAATTAGAACTAGCTGCCTATGACTCAATGAGTATAAAGCCAGGAAGCATTGTTAACAATAAAATATTAAAACAAGACTTAGATGCGATATATGCAAGTGGATGGTTTTCTGGAGTGAAGTTTAAAGCTGAGGATGGTCCTTTAGGGGTTAAGTTAATTGTAAATATAGTGCCTAACCCAATCCTTAAACAAATTAAAATTCAACCAGGTGATACGATTATTGAACAAACATTTATAAATGAGATTTTTGATAAAGATTTTGGTTCAACATTAAATTTAAATGATCTTCAGGATAGGATTGGTTTAATAAAAAAATGGTATGTGGACCAAGGCTATTCTTTAGCAAGAATCTCTGGTCCAGAAAGGATTTCTGATGATGGTTCTATTCAGTTAAATATCGATGAGGGGATTGTCTCTAAAATTGAAATCAGATTTATCGGTACAGATGAAAAGATTAGAAAAGGGAAGACAAAAGAATGGGTAATAAGGCGCGAATTAAAAACAAATCAAGGTGTTGTATTTAATAGAAAAACATTAGAAAGTGATATTAAAAGACTGTATGGAACTTCTTTATTCAATGATATTAAAGTATCGCTTAAACCTGATAGTGAAGATAATAAAA
>CAYSSQ010000105.1:0-2694 GCA_964433825.1 uncultured Prochlorococcus sp.
GTACTATTCAAATTTTATTAATCGTTTATTTCTTTTCAGAATATCCTAATCCATTTGATTTGGCATAACTATTAGCAAATCTCATGAATCTTTCAAAATCAGTATTATTTCTCCAAGAATATATAGCCTCTATAAAGGTTGGGCTACCATCTACAAACCTTGCTTTCACTTCTTTAGTCATTAACTCACCTTCTTCATCAATAAGTTTCATTCCTGTAATTTCACCACTAGATAATTTTGATAAGGCTTGAGGTTTTTCAAAAATAAAAAAAGCTTGACCAGTAGTTCCATTCTTATCTCTTGTCAATCTAATTTCTGGAACGACTGGTTCGTTAACACCTTCATAAAACTGTATTTTCGCTTCTTTATTAGGTGTCATAATTTTAATGATATATTTTTAATTCTAATAAGAAAAATATCTCTTTGTTTTAATAATTAAATTAATATTGTTTTTAAAATTTCATTAATAATTTCATTATCGCTTTTAAAATCCATATTCAAAAACTTTACATCCTTTTTATCTTTCAATTCATATTCGTAACATTTATCATAATATTCCAAAACAGATTTACAAACATTTTCCCATTCTCCATTATCAATTGCATCAATTGCTGATTTTGTTCTTTGCGGTCCAAGTCTTTTAGATATTCTTAAAACAGATTCCTTAAGATCTTTTTTTTTGTATTTACTATATGTATTTATTAATTCCTCAATACGTATGCTCTCATCTCTTATAATTTCAATCCTTTTAGAATTTTTAATTTGACTATACAGTTTATGTGGTATTCTATTTTTTCCAATATTAGGGCTTTCTGATTCAACAAAAATAAACTTATTTTTATTAAATTTATCTAAATCTTCGAATATTAGATTTTCATATTGTTCATTTGTAGGTTGATCTATCATTCCAAGACCACCAAAAGAGCTGCCTCTATGATTGGCAAGCGATTCAAAATCTAATATTTGGTAATCTAATAATTTTAATTTATTTAATATTTTTGTCTTTCTTGTACCTGTCTTTCCCCCTATTACAATAATTTTTTTCTTATCTTCAAAACTATTTAATACCCAATTTCTATAAGTTTTATACCCTCCGTTAAGAGTCACGCAGTTATACTTAAACTTTTCTAGGAGCCAAAACATACTTTGGGATCTCATTCCGCCTCTTGCACAATAAATTTTAATATTCGTATCATCTGGTAATTTTCCGACTGTTGAAATATGGAATTCATCCTTAATAAAAATAATTTCCTTCATTAATTTATCAATTTTATTTTCCATGATTTTGAATCCTTCTCTCACTGCAATTTCTCGTCCTGCAATTTTATATTTTTTACCAATAATAGAACGTTCTTCATTATTAAATATCGGAATATTTTTAGAATTTGGCATATGTCCTTTATAATATTCATCTGGACTTCTCACATCAATAAGAAGACCTTTGTTTTTCCTAAATTCCTTAAGATCACTACTTATGAAATTCATAGGATTATCTATAAAAAATGCTGATTTAAATTCAAAATGTCTTCTCAATATAGTAAAACTAATAATGAAGATACAATAAATCTAGTAAAAAAGTTTATTGCATCAAATCAAAGAAAGAGAAGGAATTTAGTTAATGATATCGAATTATCAGCAGAATCTCTTTTTGTTGTTGGAGAAGAAATAATTAAATATGCTGATAGACAAGGAGATGATTGGTGCATAGGTTGGGTATTACAAGTTTTAAAGAAATATAAGCCAAAGTTTTTTGAAAATGAAATTTACAATAATTGGTTTTATACGAATTCAGAAATTGATATAAAATATGATGATTTACAATTAAATTTATTAAATCAGAATTTCGAGGAGGCTGATAGATTAACAAGTTCATATCTAAGAAAGTTGGCTGGCAAAGTTGCAGAAAATAGAGGTTATGTTTTCTACAGCGAAGTTAAAGATATTCCTGGTGAAGATTTAATTACGATTGACAGATTATGGAATATTTATTCTCAAGGAAAATTTGGTTTTTCAAACCAAGCTAAATTACTAAAATCTGTAGGAAAAAGATATGATTTACTATGGCCCAAAATAGGTTGGAAGAAAGATGGCATTTGGACGAGATATCCTTCATCTTTTTGTTGGTCTTTAAAAGCACCTGACGGCCATATGCCTCTTGTTAATCAACTTAGAGGTGTGCGCCTAATGGACTCTATTCTAAAGCATCCATCTATTGCTAATAGACATGATAATTGTCTTTGATTAGTAATACAGAAATAGGTTAAAATAAAAAAAAGTGCATTTTTATGTCCTCTATTAAGGACACCTCAATATTCGAATTAGAATCTTCTCTTCAACTTTCAGATTTTGTTGAACTTTTACTAGAACCCTTATCTAAATATCAACATTTATATTTAATAAGATTGGGTTTACATGAAGCTTTAGTAAATGCAGTAAAGCATGGAAATAAGTTTGATTCTTCAAAAATTATCAAAGTAAAGAGAATTATTACTCCTCATTGGTGGGTTTGGATAATCATGGATCAAGGACAAGGTATGGTACATGAGAAACGAAAATTTACTTTACCAAAGAGAACAGATTCTGTAAGTGGAAGAGGATTATTTATAATAAAAGAATGCTTTGATGATGTTAGATGGAGCCCTAAAGGTAATAAATTACAATTAGCTTTAAGAAGATGATTTTTTATGAGGACAA
>CAYSSQ010000106.1:0-2687 GCA_964433825.1 uncultured Prochlorococcus sp.
ACTTGAAATAAGGTCCATGATTTTGGATTTCTTGCTCCGCCGATGCAGTCAATAATTTTTCCAAACCAATAATTTTCTTCTGATTCAGATGAAGATAATCTTTGCAAATTTTTAATAGCAACATAATCACCTAATTGAACTTCAAGAAACTCATGAGCCATCTGTAGAATAGTATATTTGTACTATTAGTTTATCTGATCTACTTGGGGTTGGTATTATTTGGGTCTAGTAATATAGATTAAATTTTGGTTTATATGAAATATTAAACTGTTTAATCAGTTTGGTCCTTATTTATTAGAGCCAATCCTCTTTAATTTTAAGGTAAAGCTTTTCAATCTCAGATTTATATTCAGATGATTCCTTAGAGGAATGATGCTCTTGTGAATTTTTCTGTTTGGCCTCATTGCGTAAATCGCTTGATGAGTTCTCCATAGCAACTATAAATTATAATGTGTTTATTCTCTCACATTAATTTGTATTTTGGATCCTATTAATTCTTAAATTTTTTTTAATTTATTAGATTATTTAATTTAGGATTAATTTTTTATTTTACGGTATTTTGATTTTTGTAAAGAAGTTTTACTTCTATATAAATAATTGAGAGAAAAACAATACTTGCAATAACAATTTCTGATAGTGGTAACATAATCTTTATTATTCAATTTAATTTTGGTGAGTATTTTTATCTGAAGCAATAGATTTTTTAATCACTTAAGAATTTTAAATAATCTGTTGGTTTGTATTGATGTTTTCGTAAGATATGCTGATAATAAATAATCATTTTTTTATGGAAAATTCCATAAATCTTTCAATACTCCTTCCATTAATACCTTTTGGGATGACAATATTTATTTTTTCCTTACTAAGGAGTTTTAATAAAACAATAAACAGATTAACTAAGCCAATAAGTTACTTGGCAATTATTTCGATTTTATTAGCAACTGGTTTAAGTCTTTTTCTTCTTCTGAGCCATATTGAAGGCAATATTCCTTTATCAAATTATTTATATGTCTTGAAAAACTATAATTTAGAACTTCATCTAAACCAATTAACAGAAAAAATAATAATTATTGTAGGACTTATATTTTCATCTATTCTCTTCTTTTCTGTCTTGAAACTACCTCGCAGAAGTGGATATGTGATGTATGTTGTTAATTTAAATTTTTTAGCTTCTCTATTAATAGCGTCGTTACTTCTTTACGATTTTCATTTATAAAAATTTATATTAATAGCAATTGATAGATAATAATTAATTAAATAATTAAAACATACTTGAAAAAATATTTTATTGATGCATATTCAATATAGAGAAAATTTTTCAATGACAACAACAGAGAAAATCGCTTATGCAAAAAAGAGAATTCATGAGCTAGAGGAACTCATAGAGCACTGGGGCAAGTCTGAAAAAAATAATCAATACAATCAGTTCGAAAAATTGAATACTTAAGTTTTAAATTCTTAGCTTATTATTTATTAGTTAATAGAGCATTTAAACCTATTTTCAATAGATAGAAAATTTTATATCTTTATTAAACAAAGAAATAATAAGTTTTTCATGGAAACTTATCAAAAAAAATATTTACTACCAATAAAGTTTATACCTTTGATTTTTTGGGGCTCAATTTTTTTAGCAGGAATTTTTCTTTTTCTAAATGCTTGGAGATCTTGAATATATTTTCGATTGAATTTAGCTTCTACGAACCCAATCAGGCGAGCCGCTAAACCAATCAGCGATGTCATCGTTTTTGGGATCAAAGTGATTTTCACTCTCAAGGCCGTCAAGTCCCAAAGACTGAATTAGACCATTTATACTCTCTTGGCCTTGCTCCCCGTGTCTTCTTAAGCTGTTTGCTTTTTTAAGCCAAGTCCAGATAGTTGAACTATGTTTAGCATGTTTCTCCACAAATATTCTCTCTGTTAAAGAAACTTCTTTGTCAAGCGATATTCTCTGAATAATCTCTTGGATTTGGAGCCTAATCTGATTGCTTAGAAACATAAAATATTTGAGAATCTAATGTTTTATAGAAGTTTTTCTTATCAAAGTCTTGTCAATTTCCATTTCAAGAAATAAGTCTTTGATACAGGCTTTTGGAGGATAAAAGTTTTGTATTCATGACAGTTAAGCTATATAAGTCTTAATTTATACAAGAAAACATTTGCATAGCTTATATTTATTTTTTGATCCATAAATAATAACTAAATAAAGCGAGAGAATATTGGTTTTCCTAAAGAATTCATTTGTAACCTTGCAAGGCATGTGCGATTGTTTTTTAGTATATTTGTACTATTATTAGAACAGTTGTACTATTTTATGAAAAATTTAACCTCTTCCTCTCCTTATGCCACCTTTATTGCCAAAGATTGGAATGCATCAATTAATTCTCCTCATTCAATAGATCCTATGAGTAAAGCTCGTATAAAAAAAAGGTATTATAAAAACTTTGTAAAATTTGAAATTCAGGAATATTCGAATGTAAAGCAAAAAAAAACTGGATATACTCAGCTTTCATTTGCTTAGATAATAATTTCAAACTAATACTGAAATTAGTATTAGTAATTTATAAAATACCAAATGTTTGTTAAATTAATAATATTATATGAGGATTTAATTTGGCAGTTGATCGAGAGCTTTTGAAAGTAGTAACCAAAGAACTATGGAGCACTGTAAAAAAGCTAAGGCCTGATGT
>CAYSSQ010000107.1:0-2648 GCA_964433825.1 uncultured Prochlorococcus sp.
TGATTTTCTTAATAGTATTTATGTTTCCACTCCTTTTATATCCAAATTGAAAGTTTGCTCCTACAGATATACTTTTTGCTTGTAATTGATCCAATAAAACACTTCTTACAAACTCTTCAGGCATCATTTTAGATAAATTAAGATTAAATGGGATCAAAACTAATTGTTTTATTCCAAGACTTTCAAGAAGAGGTAATTTCTCTTCAGGTAAATCTAATCTCAATCTAGTTTCCTTATATAAAATTTCTCTAGGATGAGGCCAAAAGCTTGCGATGGTTGGTGTATGGTTATTCTCCTTAACTACACTTTCTATTAATTTTCTATGGCCTTCGTGTAAACCATCAAAGCTTCCAATACCAATTGAAGTGGTATCTTTTATTTCTGAAGGAGATATTAAAGAGATCACAATAAACGTGCAATTTTGCAATTTTGATGGCAAATTTAAATAGATAAATTATTCAATCAAATGAATGGCTGACAAAATGGATTTTCAGTTACTTTCATTTGGAATGCGACGCATCGGATGGATACGTTTTTGGATTCAATCTATTCTAGGTGTTGTTGTCACAGCAGTTTTGCTTTTTTCAAATGTTGTAAATAATAATAGCGAAGGGCAGTTAAGTTTGACCCCAGGATTATCATTGACAACTATATCTTTGATTCTACTATTTATTAGTTTATGGCAAGGTTGGTTAATAATAAGAACTGGGCGAGCTATAGGCAGTAATGCAAGGCCATCTCGAGGGCAAACAAGTAAATTAATCAAAAGAGGAATATTAACTGATTTAGTTGGGATCCTTTTTGGGATAATAGGATATCAGGCATTGATGGGTGCATTATTTATACAAGCCTCTACACAAACGCAAGGTATTGCAATTGCTACAAGTTCTGATGTCGCGATAACTGGACTAGAAATATTATCAGTACTTAGTAATACCCAAGTAATAGCTGCGCATTTTGTTGGCCTATGTCTTTCTTTATGGTTATTAAGAAGAATTTATAAGAGCTGAATATCGGGAAGCATATCTAAGTTATCGCGCCAAAACAAATCAGGTTCAAGAGGTGTTAGAGAGAGTTTATTTTTTTCTATTTGTGATACATCGCTTGGCCAGTTTTTTGGACCATAACCTTTTGAAGTTAAATCTATAACGGCTTCCCCTGCTAGCCAGAAATAATTATCTCCTCTAGGGTCTTCTCTTTTGAGAAATTGATTCTTGTACTTCCTTATTGATAATCTTGTCCATGAACCTCCCATAACTTCATTCTCTTGACAAGGAGGAATATTTAAATTTAAAAGTAGTGATTTGGGCCAATTATTTTTGAAAGCTTGCTCTGCAATTTTTAAACCAATTTCACTAGCGAAATCAAAGTTTCTCCACTTGAAGCTCGCAAGGCTTATAGCCATTGATGGTATATTCTCGAGAGTCCCTTCCATAGCTGCGGCAACTGTTCCAGAACAAAATATATCTGTGCCTAAATTAGGTCCCTGATTAATGCCAGAAAGTACTATATCGGGCTTGTTTTCTAATAATTCAGATAGTGCTAACTTTACACAATCAGCTGGGGTCCCAGAGCATCCCCACGCTTTTATCCCTTTTTCGAAAAGTGCATCAGCATTTTCAACCCGAATGGGAGATTGCAATGTAAGACCGTGCCCAGTTGCAGATCTTTCTTGATCAGGACAAACAACTGTAACATTATGGCCTCTTTTCAATGCTTTTTTTGCAAGTGATCGAATACCATCTGCAAAAATGCCATCATCATTGCTTATTAAAATATTTAATGAATCCATTTAATAAATAAATTTTTAATATGCACTATGTTTGAGTAAGATAATGAGATATCTTTTTTAACTATATCAGTGAGTCAAATTCAATTCCTAAAACAAATTGAAGAAGAGTTGGAGAAACTTTCAGAAATTGCCTATAAAAATATTACTAATTCAAAGAGTAATGCTGAGCTTGAAAATTTGAGGGTTTTACTGCTGGGTAAAAAAGGACAATTATCAACCATATTAAGAAGTATGGGTAAATTAAAAGCTGATCAAAGACCAATTATTGGCGAAAAAGCAAATATTTTAAAAGTTCAATTACAAGAATTAATTAGTCAGAAGAAGAACAAGTTAAAGGAGATTAGTTTAAATGAGCTAATAATAAATGAAAAAATAGATATTACTATTCCACCTATTGGAACACCTACAGGTAATAAGCATCCATTAGTATCCACTCAAGAAGAAATTATTGATATATTTTGCGGTTTGGGATATTCAGTAGAGAGTGGTCCTGAAATAGAGACTGATTTTTATAATTTTGAATCTTTAAATATTCCAAAGGATCATCCAGCTAGAGATATGCAAGATACTTTTTATTTAAAAGATAATAAATTATTAAGGACTCATACCTCTCCAGTCCAGATTAGGTATTTAGAAAATAATAATATACCAGTCAGAATTATCGCTCCTGGAAGAGTTTATAGAAGAGATGCAGTAGATGCAACACATTCACCGGTATTTCATCAAGTAGAAGTGTTATGCATCGATGAGGATATTAATTTTAGTCATTTAAGAGGGACAGTTCTAACTTTTTTAAAAACCTTTTTTGGGGATATACCTGTAAGATTTAGAGCTAGTTATTTCCCCTTTACTGAAC
>CAYSSQ010000108.1:0-2640 GCA_964433825.1 uncultured Prochlorococcus sp.
TCTCATTAATAAATATAGTTCCTGAAATAGCTGCTATTAAAGGGGATAAAGCTTCGATAGAGAGAGTCTTTCTTGTCCCAATAAGGTTTAATGATTTTAAATAAAAAGTATCCCCTAAGCCTATACCTATAATTCCACTCAAAATTAAAATCATAAAGTATTTAAAGTGTGCGGAATAATTTAAAACTAAAAAAACAGGACTAAAAATTATAAATGCAATTATATTTTTTAAGAAATTAATCTCAATTGGTTTATAGATATTGGTTTGTGTTCTCCAAATTGAGCATGCATAAGTCCATGATAAAGATGCTCCAAAAGCTGAAAATATACCAATCAAAATAAATTTATAAAACTTTTAACTAGTAGTTTGTGAAATTATAACAAGTAATATGTAAAGAATTACTATACATCCAGGTAGATATTGAATATAAGTTTTGATCTTTTTGAATTTCATTAATGATTTTAAATAAAGTATTAATTAGAATTTTGATTAATAATAATATTATACAAAAATTAAAAATGTAGTTTGACCTTCTTAAAATTGTGTATGTTGGGCAATTAATTAACTAATCAGTATTTATAGTTAAACTTAATTTTTATTAATTGATAAATGAAGTTTAACTTATTTCCAAGATTTATTCTTCCTATGAATCAAGAAATCAGCAATAATTTATATCTGCAATACAAATTCAATGTTCAAAGGATGAATTTAATATCTAAACTTTAAATTGGATTATTTTTAAACAAACAAAGTTTACTAGAATTTTTTAATTATTTATTTTTACTTGGATATAAACTTTCTAATTTCTTTCTTCTTTCTGTTTTTGCCTTAATGCGGGCCTGTTTTTCTATCTTCTTTTTGTCATCATTTATTTTATTTTTCCTGTAACCAAGCCATAATAAAATCCAGATACTTGTAGTAATAATGAATAAGGAGATATATTCATTATTCATTTGAAAACTTGCCTCAGAATATTTTACGTAAGAGAATAATTTAACCATCCCAATAAGTTAATGCAAAAAAAACATTTATGGGTCTTTACTAAAGTCTCAAAATTATCATTTTCACAGTAATTAATGAAGTGGATCTATTATCATTAATCCTCGTAATTGCTAATATTTGTTTTGAAGCTAAATTTCAATAATTATTTTGGATGCTTTTGAGTTAATAGTTGTTGGTGGAGGGGCCTCTGGTTTTATGTCTGCAATAACTGCAGCAGAAAATAATGTTAAGAGTGTAATCATACTCGAACTATCTACTAAATTATTAGAAAAAGTAAGGATAAGTGGTGGTGGCAGATGTAATGTTACTAATGCTACTTGGGTACCAAGTGAATTTATTGATAATTATCCTAGGGGTAGCAAAAAACTTATTGAGTCCTTCAGTCGCTTTGCGACTGGAGATGTATTTGAATGGTTTCAAGAGAAAGGCGTCAAATTAAAAATAGAGGATGATCTTCGAGTTTTCCCCGCGTCAAATTCCTCTTTAGATATTGTCAATTGTCTTAAAAGTACAGCTCAAAATATTGGAATAAAAATTTCGACCAAAACATCCGTCAAAAAAATTGAAAGATTTGATAGCAATGGTCTTTTTAAAGTATTTTTATCTAAAGATAAATTTTTATTTACTAAAAAATTATTAATTTCAACAGGCGGCCATCCTAGCGGATATAGATTAGCTGAATCACTTGGACATAAGATTATTAAACCGGTTCCATCACTTTTTTCATTTTCTTGTAAGGATGAAAATCTTAGGGAGTGCAAAGGAGTTGCCGTAAAAAATGTATATTTAGAAATTTCAATAAATAATAAATACTTCAAGAGTAAAGGCGATGTGCTAATAACACATTGGGGATTTAGCGGACCAAGTATATTGAGATTATCCTCTGAGGCGGCAAGAGATCTTTATGAAGTAAAATATAATTTTAAATTACGTATTAAATGGACAAATTTAGATTTTCATGAATTAAATAACAGGATTAATCAGTTAAGAGAATCTAACGGTAAATCAACTCTTTGCAATTTGAGACCAATTCCATTATTGACTAAAAGATTATGGGTTTATCTATTAAATAAATTAGAAATAAATATTGCTAAGAATTGGTCTGAACTATTTTCTAAAGAAAGATACAAGATTATAAATATATTGTTGAATGATCAGTATCAGATAACTGGTAAGGGACCTTTTGCTGATGAATTTGTGACGTCAGGAGGAGTATCTCTAGATGAAGTAAGCTTTAAAACAATGGAAAGTTCTATCTGTAAAGGGTTATATTTTTCAGGGGAAGTATTAGATGTTGATGGCATTACGGGAGGATTTAATTTTCAACATTGTTGGACAAGTGGTTGGTTAGCGGGAAAGGCAATTTCTAGTTAATTAAGTAACAAAACACTAAGTTTCATCTTAATTTATTAAGTATTCAATAAAAAAGATAATAAATATTTGCTCTAATCTTAAAGTCTTTAATTATTAGATGATAAAAATGAAAAATCATATTATTGATAAAGATGAAGAAGACAGGAGATTAAAAGCTTTAGCTGAGTATAGAATTTTGGGTACTGAGCCTGAATCATGTTACGACGACATAACTCAAATAGCTGCAAGAACTTGTCATGTGCCCATCTCTTTAATGACACTTG
>CAYSSQ010000109.1:0-2625 GCA_964433825.1 uncultured Prochlorococcus sp.
GAGCGGGTGTATGGTCTTCAGGCTTAAATGATTCTGGAGTAGGAATATCTAATAGCTCTTTTTGGTTAGTGGCCGATGCAGAACTTATCGTTTATGGAGCGACTGATCCATCTGCCACTCTAACGATTGGAGATGAAAAGGTTCCATTAGCTTCTGATGGGACATTTAGACTTCAAGTTCCTTTTCGAGATGGTATACAGAACTATGAGATAAAAGCAACAGACTCATCTGGTCAACAGGATAGATCTATCACTATGCGATTTAATAGAGATACACCTGTGGATAATACTAATGAAAAATCTAATGCTGAAACTGAATGGTTTGAATAACTAATGAAAAAATTTTTTATTGCTTTTACGCCTTTAATGGGAGCATTAACTTTCCCTCTTGTTGTACCAGTAACTATTTCAAAATTCGGAATTAATTTTGGAATAATCATCGCTTTATTTATTAGTTCTTTATGGTTTGTCGCTATGTTAAGAACTTCTGAAATGCCACATTAATTTCGTTAGATTGCAAAAAATTATTTTTAAATGGATAGACTAAAAAATATAAAAATAGAAAAACCTTTTAATGATCAAAAGCCAGGAACTTCTGGTCTTAGAAAAAGTTCATTGGAATTTCAAAAGCCTCATTATCTAGAAATATTTATAGAGTCAGTTCTGCTTCAAATAGATAATTTAGAGGGAAGTACCTTAATAATTGGGGGTGATGGTAGATATGGAAATAACAAAGCAATAAAAAAAATTATTCAAATTTGTGCTGCACATAATGTAGGTAAAATTATTATTACCAAGGACGGAATTTTATCTACGCCTGCAGCCTCAAACTTAATAAGAAAAAGAAAAGCTTTGTTGGGAATCATACTTTCTGCGAGTCATAATCCTGGAGGAGTTGATGGAGATTTTGGAATTAAAGTTAACACCTCAAATGGAGGGCCTGCTCCAGAAAAACTTACTAGTCAAATATACAGATGTAGTCAATCATTATTAGATTATAAATTCTATGATTATCCTGTTCCAGATTTTAAGGATGAAGGATCTTTCAAAATAAAAGATATGTTTGTAGAAATTATAGATGGCGTACAAGAATATGTAACTTTAATGGAAAAAATCTTTGATTTAGATCAAATCCAAGATTATTTACAAAATCATTTTTCTATAGTTTTTGATGCAATGAATGCTGTGACAGGTCCTTATGCAAAGGAATTATTTGTAAATAAAATTGGACTTTCTGAAAAGTGTCTTATGAATTCAACACCTCTTCCGAATTTTGGTAATTTACATCCGGATCCAAATCTAACTTATGCTGATAAATTAGCAGATTTACTTCTTAATAAGAGATTATTTGATTTTGGTGCAGCATGTGATGGTGATGGAGATAGAAATATGATTTTAGGTAAAAGTTGCTTTGTAAATCCAAGTGATAGCTTGGCAGTGATTACTGCTAATACAAATCTCATTCCAGGTTACAAAAATGCTATGTCTGGAGTAGCTAGGTCTATGCCAACGAGTATGGCGGTTGATTGTGTTGCGAAAGCATTAAATATTCCTTGTTACGAGACTCCCACTGGATGGAAGTTTTTTGGCAATCTTTTAGATTCTGATAAAATTACTATCTGCGGCGAAGAAAGTTTTGGAACGGGTAGTAATCACGTAAGAGAAAAAGATGGACTATGGGCAGTACTATTTTGGTTGCAAATTTTAGCTGCTAAAAAATGCTCAGTAATGGATTTGATGAATCATCATTGGTCTAAATTTGGTAGGAATTACTATTCAAGACATGATTATGAAGCAATACCATCTGATATAGCTAACCATATATATGACAATTTAGAGTCACTTTTACCTAAACTAAAGAATGAGAGATTTTCTAATAGTTTAGTTTTAGAGGCAGATAATTTTTCTTATCAAGATCCTATAGATAAATCTATAAGTACAAATCAAGGCCTAAGAATAATACTAGAAAATAATGCAAGAATAATTTTACGATTATCTGGTACTGGAACCAAGGGTTCTACTCTGAGGTTGTACTTCGAAAAATCATCTCTTTCAAATGGGAGAATAGATCTTAACCCTCAAGTAGCTTTGAAGGATCTAATAACAAGCTTGGATGATTTATTGAATATATCCGCACTCACAAAGATGAATCGTCCTACTGTTATAACTTAATTTTTAATTTAGGAGTCTTATATGCAATCAGATGATTTATTTAACGATAATTATTCTGTTTTAAAGAAGTCGCCATTAGCAGATAGATTGAGGCCAAAGTTTGTAGAAGAATTTTATGGACAACAAAATATCCTTTCAAAAAACTCTATATTACGCAATGCGATATTAAATGACAAAGTTGGTAATATGATTTTGTCAGGACCTCCAGGTGTCGGAAAAACAACTTTAATAGAAATTATTTCTTCATATACAAGATCAACGATGATTAAATTAAATGCTGTTTTATCTGGTGTGAAGGAACTCAGAAATGAAATTTTATTGGCTGAAGAAAGATGGAAAAAATCTAACAGGAAAACAATCTTATTTATTGATGAGGTACATAGATTTACTGCAGTTCAGCAAGATGCATTATTACCCTCAATTGAAAATGGAACTATTATTTTTATTGGTGCAA
>CAYSSQ010000110.1:0-2597 GCA_964433825.1 uncultured Prochlorococcus sp.
CACATCTGGGGCAAATAGTTGGTTTCCTATCAGTAATAAACCAATCATCTCTTTCTGGTATAGGATTGCAGTTCATAATTACATCATGTCATTCAACATATAATTCCAATCAATTTCACCGCCTTGAGCCTTAGTTTCTTTATCTATTTTACGTATTTCCTTTCTGACTTTTTGCATTTCTTTTGAATATTTTTTATCGCTCTCCACATCAGGATCTCCGGTATAATTCCTAATATTTTCTTTAGTCCATAAATCCATATTACATATAGTATATGAATTATTTTTGACATAAGGAATGTTATCTCTGAAAAAAAAATTAAAAAGATCTAAAACATTATTAGAGCCATTGTGATCTGATTATCATTAAATTAAATTACTAAATCCATGAAGGCAGTAAATAAAATCAGCGATCAGAGATCAAGAAATATGTCTGCAATAAAGTCTAAAAATACAAAGCCAGAAATTGAAGTAAGAAAATTACTTCATTCATTAGGATACCGTTTTAGATTGCATAGAAAAGATTTACCAGGTACTCCTGATATTGTTCTTCCAAAATATAAAACCGTTATATTTGTTCATGGATGTTTCTGGCATAGGCATGAGAATTGTAAGTATGCCTCCATTCCAAAAACACGTACTGAATTTTGGGAGAATAAGTTTAAAGAAAATATAAAAAGAGATCAAGTAAATCAAAAAAATCTATATAAATTGGGTTGGAATATCGTTATTGTTTGGGAATGTGAATTAAAAAGAATAAATTATTTAAAAGAAATATTTCTGAAGATTAATAAATAACTAAGATTTTTCTTAAGATTTTATTAGCATATAATTATGCAAATATTACTTGTCAAAATTGATTGATCAAGAACTTATTAATTTTTTTAAAAACCAAATAGAAAGCAAAAGCTTTCGCTATGGTGTTTCTATAGAAGATTCTTATAAAGAAATTAAGTCTAATCAAATTAAGTTTTATGGCGAGCAAGAAGATAAACTAAAAGCTATAGACAATGCCTTTCTCGAACTTAAAAGGGAAAGATCAGGAATAAGATCCCTAAAATTTGCAAGTACTATTTCTAAAAAAAATCAGCAAGAATGGTATTTTTCTCCTGATGAAAATTTAGATTTAAATTGGTTTGCTTTTAAAAAATATTTGTCAACTACAAAATCTTGGAATGATGAAGAGATTAAGTCTTTAGATGAATCTTCCACAAAAGTTGTAAATCAAATATTATCTCCAGCTTCAGAAAAAGAAAAAAGGTTTCAGGGATTAGTTCTTGGATATGTGCAAAGTGGAAAAACATCAAATATGGCTGCAACCATAGCTAAAGCTTCAGATAGAGGATATAAGTTAATAATAATTCTTGCAGGTTTAACTGATTCTTTACGGAAACAAACTCAAATTAGAATGCAAAAGGATTTAGGCCAGCATCTTAAAGATAGGTGGTATTTTTGTACAGATGAAGAGAATGATTTTACTTCATATACTGAATTACCTACTTGGGATAATGAGAATAAAACGACAATTTTAATTATTAAAAAAAACGTTTTTATCTTAAAGCGTCTACTCAAAAAAATCAAAAATCAGTCAGAAGTAAAAAGGAAAGGAATGACAACTTTGATAGTAGATGATGAGTGCGATCAAGCTAGCTTAAATACAAAAGCATATAGGGAACAGGTGTCTCAAACAAATAAATTAATAAGACAGATTTTAGAGAATTTAAGAAAAGTAACTTATCTAGGTTATACAGCAACACCATATGCGAATATTTTAACTCCTCAAAAATCTGTCGATGGAAAACTAGATCTTTATCCAAACGATTTCATAGTTTCACTTGATGAACCCAAAAATTATTTTGGAGCCAGGAAATTATTTGGTGATGAATTTGATATAGAAAAAGATAATGAACTCCCCTTCATAAGAAGAGTTAAAGCTAATGAGATTGAAAATCTTCAACCGCCTTCTCAAAAAGCAAGATTTAATTTCACTCCATCTTTAACGCAAAGTTTGGTTGATTCATGTGATTATTATCTACTATGTTTATGTGCGAAAGCTTTAAGGGACCAAGGAGGCGATCATTGCTGTATGTTGATTCATACCACAATATATTCTGAAACTCATAAAGATCTTAAAAATTTATTGAATAAGGAATGGTTAAACCCCTTAATTAAAAATATAGAAAATGGAGATAAATTCACTTTAGAGAGACTTAAATCACTATGGGAAAAAGAATCAAATGTATTAGATAAGAATTTCAGAAAAAAGTTAAGTTGTCCTGAGATTTTGGAATCTTTTAATGATATTCAAAAATTAATTTTAAAAGAGGCAAAAAGTATTAAGCTTGTTATTGAAAATTCAACTGTTAATTCAAAAGATAGATTAGATTTTGATAGTGGTAAGAATATTCATGCGATTGTGATAGGAGGAAATGTTCTAGCGAGAGGTTTAACAATTGAAGGTTTAATTTGTAGTTTCTTTATTAGATCTTCTACTCAATACGATACTTTAATGCAAATGGGTAGATGGTTTGGTTATAGGAAAGGGTATGAAGATCTTCCTAGAATTTGGATGACTTTTGATTTGGAATATAACTTTAGAG
>CAYSSQ010000111.1:0-2541 GCA_964433825.1 uncultured Prochlorococcus sp.
ATGTAATTTTTTATACTTACTTATGTATAGAATATTTATAAGAACATAAATTAACTTGTATTTGTAAATTCCATGACAAGCTTAGAATTAAAAAATCTTCTGATAAATTTGGCTAATGATTTCAATTTTGATAATTCGAAGAAAAATAAATTAATAGCATTTGTGGGTTTATTGGGAGATTTTGACAGTTTTGAATATGCTATCAATCTTAGAAAATTTGCAATTTCAAATAATATTAAGAATTTAGATATTTTTTTTATTGCAATAGGCAATGAAAAAGGCAGAGAAAAATTTTGCAAATATACAGGCTTTAAAGAAAAGAATATTAAAGTTGTTCAGGATAATCAATTACACCAACTTGTAGGTGCCTCAAAAGGTTTAGACATTGGATTAGGAGGTTGGATTAATATGACTCTTATGCTAATGGGAATTGGATCTTCAAGGACAATAATAGAAGTTATTAGAGGATATACAGGAGATAAAGGAGCTAATCAAATTTACAATGATAATGATGAAATTAATTTATTGAATGTTTTTAAATTATCAGGGAAATTATTTAGAAAACAATTTGGGAAAGGCTATTTAAGGCCATTTGAGTTGGCTACTTTTAGGTTAGATAATATGATCGAGATATTTAAAAACTGGCAAGACTATATGATTGATACCAAGTACTTACCTCAAAGATCTTGTACTTTTATTTTGGATGAAAATAATGATATTAAATATAAATTTTTCTCCAAAGACATACTAAATTATTCTAAGAACATGAAGTCGCCTTTAGCTTTCTTACATGAATACATATAATTATTAATTATGCTAGATATTAATGTTGAGTTCTTTGGATATTTTGCCGCAATTCTCACAACATTAGCCTTTTTGCCACAACTAATCAAAACCCTTAAGACAAAAAAAGCAGAGGATGTATCTTTAATAACTTTAATAATGTTTCTAAGCGGTTTACTTTCATGGATTATTTATGGATACAAAATTTCATCAACACCAATTTTAATAGCTAATATAGTGACCTTTATTTTAAATCTACTGATTTTAATTTTTAAAATTACTTTTTCAAAACCATGAATTAATTTGTTTAATTGTTAAATAAATTTGTATAAATTTTATTAAACAAAATGAAAGATTTAATTTATCATCGAATGTAAGTTAAAAAAAAGTTTTCTTGAAAACTACAAAATGCTGGGTTTGGTTCAGAGGTAATTTAAATAACAATGGACACTGGAAGGAAGGTTTTACATGTACTTATGATGAAAAACCTGGAATTTTAATTGAGAGTCCTGCTTATGTCACTTGTAGAGTCCCAAATTGGAGAGTTCTAACCACTGAACCAAAAGACTTTTCAAAAAGTCCTTCCATTCCTGATAATGCTGTTTGGAAGTTAATTTAAAGTTTCTTCAATTAGTCTTCTTTAAAGTTACAATTTAGATTTATTACTTTGGCTTATCTATAAATTATTTATCGATATTATTCCATTTTTAGTACTGGGTTATTTTGTTGGGAAAATCAAACCATCCACTTCAGAAAAAATATCAAAAAGTTTAATAAAATTTGGTATTCCCATAAGTGTTATGGGTTTACTCCTTAAAGCTGGCATAAGCATTGATTTAATTCATTCAGCAGTAATAGCTTTTATTACAATTACATTTTTTATAACTATTATTAATGCTGCAGAACCTTTAAAAAAATTATTTCCCAATTATTCACTACAATTGGCAGGATTGATTGGTAACACATCATTTCTGGGGATTCCCATAGCCATTGCTCTTTTACCAACAGATACCATCAATTTCACAATTGGATTTGATCTTGGTACAACTCTATTTTCTTGGATATTTGGTCCATATTTACTACAAACAACAAATTCAAATAATGCGTTTTTGAATTTTAAAAAACTTGTAGTTTCAATTTTTAATAGTCCTGCCTCAAGGGGAATAATTGGTGTATTAATTATCTATTTATTTGGTTTGCAAAATTCAATGGGAAACTTTCTTTGGATTCCTGCAAAAATTGTAATATATCTAGCAATAATTGCAGTAGGAGCAAGGCTTGGAATAATTATCAAAAGCAAAAAAAAATTATATAAATTTCAAGAGAATATTAAATATTCATTACTATTAAAACTTTTTGTATTGCCTGGGTTCATATATTTTATATGTCGAATTTTAAATTACCAAGAAATTGAAACTTCAGCATTAGTATTACAGGCAGGAACACCAAGTGCTATATCTACAATATTACTAGCAGAAGCTTATAAGCAGCAAAGAGAGCTTGCAGCTAAAACCCTTTTTAAAACCACAATCGTCTCTATTGCTACAATCCCCCTTATATTTTTGTTTATTAATTACTAAATATGAATTGCTTATGATACTAAATACATGAAACATATAAATTGTAAAGATAAGGTGCAGAGATCCACATAATGTCTTAAGATTTTCTTTATGAAGTCAATTAATCCAAAAAATGAATATGTTCCATTGAGGATTAATATCTCTTTAAGAAGAGATACATTTAGACTTATTTCGGAGA
>CAYSSQ010000112.1:0-2517 GCA_964433825.1 uncultured Prochlorococcus sp.
GATACTATTTCCCATGTGCGGAAATGCATGGAATGATAATAAAATGTTGTTCATACATTGGCAATAATTTCAAATTTCCTTTAGAAAATTTTTTCGAAAGCATTCAAAAATATAAACCAAAGTTGATCTTTATCTGTAATCCAAACAACCCAACAGGATCAGTAATAAGTGCAGAAAAGATTTTGGAGATCGCGAATAAAAATCAGAAATCTTTAATTGTGATAGATGAATTATATGAAAAATTTTATGGAGATAGTCTACTCCCAATAATTGACTTTAAAAAGGTAAATAATATAGTTATTATTCACTCACTTTCTAAAACTGCAGGACTAGCAGGCTTAAGAATAGGTTTCGCGTTTGGTAACAGGGAAATTATAAAACAAATTAATAAAGTAACTGGGCCTTATGATGTAAATAGCTTTGCTGTTGCAGCAGCTAATGCAGCTTTAGACGATCAAGAGTACATTGAAAATTATGTTTTAAAAGTTAAGGAAGCAAGAAATTGGATTAAAGAAAAATTTGAATCTCTAGATATAAGATATAACTTTAATGGGGGAAATTATTTTTTAATTTGGCCAAATCAAAAACCTCAATTTTTAGAAAAAGAGATGAAAAAGAATGGGATTTTAATTAGAAGTATGGAAAAGAAAAAAGATATTGATCAATCAGTTAGAGTTAGTATAGGAGTCATAGAACAAATGAAAATTTTTTGGGACGTTTATTATAAATTAGACCAAACATAATTTAATTTCTAAAAATATAAATAATCTTATTTTGATAATTTATTGAATTTAATTTCAATTTCTTCTCAATATATTTAACTTTATATTCAGACATATTTTTTATGAAATCATCTTCATTTGAAAAATCACAATCATCAATCTCTTTCTTAGTTGTTAAAAAGTGAACAGGTATAATTATTTTAGGATTGAGTATTTTTATAATATTCAATGCCTCTTCGCTTGTATATGTTTTAACTCCTCCTCCAATAGATATGAATAAAATATCTGGTCTGTTGATTAATATTTGATCTTCAAAAGTTATTGGACCTGCAGCACCTCCCATATGGACAATCTTAAAATTACTTTGCTTCCAAGTCCAAACAGTTGCATTCCCATATCTTCTTCCATTTAAGCGATCATGAGGTACTGATATGCCATTAAAAATAAAGTTATCGTATTCATAAGTTCCAGGATCAACAAACATTAAATCATCAGTTGGATTATAGCCTTCATCAAATAATCTTGAACTTGCAAGTATTAAATCTTTTTTAATATCATTAGATTCTTTAAACTGACTAGCACAACCAACAGCCTTGAATGGATTAATTAGTATAGATTTACCCTCACCTTTTATTAAAAACTGACTATGCCCAAAACTTTTTAATATCAATTCTTCTGCATTTAAATTTGAGGGTATTGATAAAAATAAGATTAAAAATAATAATCGATTAAATTTCACAATTGACATTCAACATATTTATAAATTTTACATCTCTTGAGCCATTTTAAGAAAATTACCTAATATTTTATGACCAAATTCTGTTAATACACTCTCTGGATGAAATTGAATTCCTTGAATATGACTATATTCTTTATGGCATATACC
Source organism: uncultured Prochlorococcus sp. (assembly GCA_964433825.1). Lineage (GTDB taxonomy): Bacteria > Cyanobacteriota > Cyanobacteriia > PCC-6307 > Cyanobiaceae > Prochlorococcus_A. Next base: position 1,609 of record CAYSSQ010000112.1, read on the forward strand.
CATAATAGTTTGGTCTTCCAGATAAGCAGTAACTTCAAAACAATTAGGTAATGTAAGAGAGTCAACAATTAAACTATGGTACCTTGTAGCTAAGAATGGATTTTGAATATCTTCAAACAATCCATTACTTTGATGAAATATATCAGAAGTCTTTCCATGCATTAGTTCTTTACCAATAATAACTTTACCACCGTATGCTTGAGCTATTGCTTGATGACCAAGGCAAACCCCTAAAGTTGGAATATCTTTTGAAATTTCTTTTATGATTGGTATACATATACCTGATTGATCTGGATTGCCTGGTCCTGGCGATAAGAGAATGCCTTTAGGTTTAAGAAGTAAAATTTCTTCTAGAGTAATTTGATCATTTCTTTTTACTAAAATATCCCTAGAGATAGAATACTCTGAAGATAGTTCTCCTAAATACTGAACTAGATTATATGTAAAACTATCATAATTATCTATTACTAAAAACATTTTTTATTAACTAAAAAAGAATAATTTAATTTTAGGTAGAAATATAAATGCAGCAACAAAAATTGAATTTAAAGATGCTAATAAAACGGATGCTGCTGCACAATCCTTAGATATCTTTGCAAGTTTATTAAAATTATTTTTAACATTCATATCAACTATTGATTCAATTGAAGTATTAATTAATTCAAGTATTAAAACAGAAAAAATTGTTGAAAATATAATAATATATTCAGTTAAATTACAATTAAAAGCTAAACAAATAATTATTATTAATATCCCAAATAAAATTTGTATTCGAAAATTACGAGTGGTTTTGAAACAATAAATTAAACCATTAAAGGCATATTTAAAACTAGCATAAATATTTTTTGAAGTTTGATAAGAATCTCTTTTCTCTCTTAAGATATTAATTTGGTTATCCATAATTTACTT
>CAYSSQ010000113.1:0-2500 GCA_964433825.1 uncultured Prochlorococcus sp.
TTCCAATATTTCTTTACCAAATTCTTTAATACTGGATATTTCGTTATCAATTTTAATTTTTAACATATGATTTGGGGCTATAGATGAATTTCTTAACCAGTAATGACCAACCTGTCTGTTCTCATCAATATTCGCTATAGCACCATTTTCAAGTTCATTTAAGGCATTGAAAACATTTATAAATTTTTGATTAATGGCATCAAAGTCTTCATCATTAAAATTAATTTTACTTATATCTATCCAAATATTTAATTCATCATTAAACCAAAGATAGTTAGAAAATTTTTTCCAATTATTTAAATTATGTTTATTCAAATCTTTAGATTGACTATGCTTAATTAACTCTAATTATTATACCTATCTAATCATATTTAAAAATAGAATTTTTATAATTTATTATTAATACTAAATAAACGTTTAGTATTTGCATATAAAAAAAAATATTTTTTTCTTTTAATTTATCGTGTAATATTTTAATAATAAAAAAAATAAATTGGAAAGTATCGAAGATTATTTAGTTTCCCCAGATTTAAAAAAATTTAATAAATTTAAACCAAAATTAAATATTGCAGTTCTAGCATCTGGCGAAGGTACAAATTTTCAAGTTCTGATTGATTTATTTAAGAATAAAGAATTAGACATTGACATAAAATTATTAATTTCAAATAAAGAGAATGCTGGCTGTATTAGGAGGGCAATTAAATCTGAAATTCCACATTTTCTTGTTTTAGAAAATATGTATGAAAATAAAGATAAATTCGAAGCTAACATTATAAAAATTCTTAAGAAATCAAATGTTGAACTAATAGTGATGGCAGGATGGATGAGAATCGCTTCAGAAAAGTTTGTAAATACCTTTAAAGGCAGAATTATAAATATACATCCTTCACTTTTACCATCTTTTAAAGGTAAAAATCCTATTGAAGATGCATTGAAAAATAATTCACTCATAACTGGATGTTCAGTACATTTCGTCGATAAAGAAGTTGATAATGGAAAATTAATAATTCAAGCTGCAATATCAATTAATAAAGATGATAATTTAAGTAGCCTAACCAACAAAATTCACGTTATTGAACATAAGATTCTTCCGTTTGCTATATCCGAGGCAGGATTAAAACTAAGAAATAAATTAGGGATAAAAAGAATTTAGATCTAAACCTTCATTAGATTTAAGACCCGAAATTAAATTTAGATTTTGAACAGCTTGACCAGCCTGGCCCTTTAAAAGGTTATCGAGCGAAGAAAGTAAAATTATTTTGCCGCTTCGATTATCAACATTTACTGATATGTATATATCGTTTGTATTTTTTGCCCATTTAGTAGAGGGATATATTCCCACCGGCAATACATTAATATTTTTATGATTTCTGTAGAAATTATCAAGTAAAATTTTACAATCATCAGCTGTAAGCCCAGGATCTTTAAGTCTTCCATAAATTGTTGAAAACATACCCCTAACAATTGGAATTAAATGAGGAGTAAATAATAGCTGAATTTTTATGCCAGAAACATTAGTTAATATTTGTTCTATTTCAGATGTATGTCTATGATTTAAAAGTCCATATGCAGAAATACCTTCAGCTGCTTCAGAATAAAGCAAATGTTCTGCAGGAGTTCTGCCACCTCCAGATATTCCACTCTTTGAGTCGATTATGATGCCATCACTTTCTATAATTCCTTGCAACAAAAATGGAATAAGAGGTATTAAAGCTGACGTCGGATAACATCCAGGACATGCTATTAATCTTGATCTTTTAATTTCATTTTGATTAAGTTCTGGGATACCATAGACAGACTCAAGGCACAATTCATAATCATTTCTTTTAAAGATATTAGCTTCTTTATAATAGATTTCCTTCCATTTATCTAATGATTTATATCTATAATCTGCTGATAAATCTATAACTTTTATACCTTTATTAATTAATTCAGGGGTTATTGTAGAAGATAAACCATTTGGAAGAGATAAAATAGCTATATCTGAACTTTCAAGGATCCCTTTTGTGGAAAATTTCTCGATAGTAAGATCATTCTCAAGTTTAATGAATGGAAATAGCTCATTCCATTTTGAACCAGAAGATTTATTTCCTCCTAAGAATGTTATTTTAAAATGTTTGTTCCTTCTTAGAAGATTTACTAACTGTAAACCTCCGTAACCTGTAGCACCAACTATTGCAACATTCATTTCTCTTAACTGGCAAGTGTGATATAGGATTATATAGTATTGAAATTGATTAATACAATGACAATCAATTTATTATGTAATTAATAATGGAAGAAACAAGTACAAGATCTAATAATCAAGAAATTTCTAATAAGAAAGAAATTAATGAGATAAAATTCGATCCAATAAGTGATGCTTTAGCTGCAATAAGAAATGGCGAATGTGTGATTGTAGTTGATGATGAAAGTAGAGAAAATGAGGGGGATTTGATATGTGCTGCACAATTTGCAACTCCTCAACAAATAAATTTTATGGCCGTGGAAGGGAGAGGAT